>CAZEIB010000319.1:0-2306 GCA_964511785.1 uncultured Oscillospiraceae bacterium | reverse complement strand
GCAGGGAATTTTCCATGAGGATGAAGAGTTTACAGCTATTTTTATATCGTATTGTAGTACTATAAGATATACAGATATAATGGTCTATAATTATTTTCAACGAGAAGGATCAATTATGAATTCAAATTCCGTAGAAAATAATAAAAAGAAAATAAATGATTCAATAATTGTTATTGAAAGTATAAATAAAAGAAAATCAGAAACTTCAGGTTTATTGAGAATAGGTCTATCTAAGAGAATAGAATTGCTTCTTGTGTCAGTCTTTTTAAAAATGAAGGTATATAATCTTGATTTTGGATATGTTGAGGGAATTATCACTCGCTTAAAATATATAGAACTATATCCATTGAATGTAGAGTACCAATCTTTCCGATTTAAGGCTGCATCAAAGGCATTTAACTATCGGTTTTTTTGTAGACTATATTATCAAAGAAGAATAAGTATTAGAAGGTATTTATAACATTGTTATATTTTGTATAAACAGATAAATTAAATGGGTATATATATTTTTTTATGGGCTTTGTTGTTGATACTGTCTTTTGTAAATGGGGATAAAAAAAAGTATTTTATTTTTATATTACTATTTATTATTCTCGTATTCATTTCAGGGGGGAGATTAATTTCTATAGGAGTCGATACCAAAACCTATTTGGAGGTGTTTAATAACATTATTTCAAATGGTTATATTACATACTTAGAGCCTACATGGAACATAATTAATATACTAGTTGGAAAAGTAACATCAAATTTTAATGTTTTTATGATAATAATATCTGCTCTAACGCTATTACCAATCTTTTTTGTATCTAAAAAAGAATCTAAGTATATTTTTTTTCCAATATTTATTTATGTTTCAATGCATCTATTCACTGGCTCTTTTAATATGATGAGGCAATATATGGGTTTTTCTTATGTTTTGCTTTCATATTATTTTCTATCGCATGATAATAAGAAATATTTCTATTTGTTTGCATTAATATCAACTAGTATACATTATTCAAGTATATTTGTTTTTGCTTTGGTTTTACATAAATTTATTCCTATAAATTCAAAGAAGGTTATTTTGCTATTGCTTTTTTCATTCCTTTTCGGTAGCATGATGAATGAGCAGGTTTTAAGTAAGTTACCACTGTTTAAGTTTCAGACTTATATAAGTGGTGATGGCTTATATAAAGATAATTTAGGGGCCGCAATTATTATGACATTTTTGATGAATTCTTTTGCAGTTATAATCATTTCAACATATAGAGGTATACAAACTAATGAATTTTGGTATAAAGTGTTTATATTCTCTATTATAGTTTTGAACTTAACTTATACTCTAGAGTATGGAACTAGATTGTATAACTTATTTTCAATATCTCATATAATATTTATTCCTATGTATCTCTCCAGTAACAGAATTAAGCAAAAGTCTAGCACTTATACTTTTATAATTTTGTTTTATGCCGTATTATTTTTTAGAATGTTGTTAAATGATGGAAATCAAGTGATACCATATAATAATGTATTTATGTAGTTATGATAAAATATAGCGTTGTTATTCCTGCATATAATATTGAGGCATACGTGCCGAGTTTAATATCATTTATTGATACCGTTTTGCGGTATAGAGATGATGTTGAGTTTATAATTGTTAATGATGGCTCAGAGGACGAGACACATACTATGCTCAATAAAGTGGAGTATATAGTATATTATGAGCAGCTTAATCAAGGTGTATCATGTGCTAGAAATAGAGGGATTGAATTATCTAAAGGTGAATTTATTTTGTTTCTAGATGCAGATGATTCATATACGCATAATATCTTTTTAATCCTTGATAAGGCAATCAAGGATTATGGTAATTTTAACATTTATATGTATAATTATTACATCAATGGAAAAGTACAGAATACTATAATGAAAGAAGGAGAATATTCTGCAGATTCTTTATTATGGGAATATTTTAATAAAAGTTTTTCACTTCATATTTGCTCGATTTGTTTTAGAAAGAAATTCATAGCCAATAATAATATATGTTTTAAATCTGGATTTGCATGGGCAGAAGATTTACACTTTGTGTTAAAGAGTCTGTTATTATCTGATAAGAACATTTTATTTATCAAAGAGCCATTGTACAGTTATGTCACTCATGCTGATGGTACAATGAAAAATATCGTTACGCATTCGAAGGCAATTTCGCTTACTATTAGAAATGATATTTCAGATATGATAAACTCTAGACATAGTTTAGTGACTATCTATCGATATTATGAGCAAAGATATTTTTTATTTATGATAAAAAAAGCATTGATTAATAATGT
>CAZEIB010000318.1:700-2322 GCA_964511785.1 uncultured Oscillospiraceae bacterium | reverse complement strand
CACAGAAAATACTGCTCAAAGTGTTGGAGGCGGTATTTCCGCACTAGCACCTGTCATCCTTACTGGTAATACTATTTCTGAAAACCAAGGAACAGAAGGTGGTGGACTATTTGTTAGATATAACCCAGCATACTATGCAAAGACAAGAAATACTTCCTCCGGCGATACGATTATAGACAATACAACTATTCAAAAAAACCAAGCCAACTACGGCGGTGGAATAGAAGTCTTTCAAGGAAACGTAGTAATAAAAAACAACACTTCTATTCTTGAAAACACATCATTAAGGCATGGTGGAGGAATTTACAGTAACGGTAATATCACCATCACCGATTCCAGTATCAGTAAGAATACTGCCGGCGGAGTAGGAGGCGGTATTGATATTAGAGCAGCGGTTTTAGATGCAACCAATGTACAAATAGTAGGCAACCAAGCCCAACAAGGAGGAGGGTTATACCTGCGCAACAATACAAGTACTAGCTCCATTGCCTCACAAATTAAAGATTCCACCATTGATAAAAACCTAGCCACAACCAGCGTCGGCGGAGGCATCATTTTACTGGACCGTGTTTCTCTGACTTTGGAAAATGTGAAAGTAACCAACAACACTTCTGCCATTGACGGTGGAGGCATTTATACCGATGATGGTGATTACAAAAACCCGGCAGATGCTGGAGCATACCAAAAAATCATTACAGATAAAAACACTGTGTTTAGCGGAAACAGGGCAGAAAACGGCCTATTCAACCCCCCTAGCAATGCAAAAGATTTTACCAATATTGCTTTTGCATCCACTTCTGTAACGGGGCAAAATAAAATTGAGCCGGAGCATCCCCTAAACAACTACGACATTAACTATATGCATGATGAGTTTTTAGTAGAAACCTTTAACCTAATGTATGATGCTAACGGTGGTCAAGGTTCTTATAAAGAGGAAGGACTATCTTCCCAAGTGCCTTATACTATTAAAACCAATGATGAAACAGCCATAACCAAAGCAAACTTTGCTTTTATTGGCTGGAATACCCAAAGTGATGGAAATGGAACAGATTATCAACCGGGGAACACCATAAAATTAACAGAAGATACAACCCTTTATGCTAAATGGATTGCCCAATACAGCGTGACCTATGATGGAAACGGCAACGAAGAAGGTACTGTTCCTGTTGACACCGCAGCCTATAATGCCGGTACTACTGTAACAGTAAAAGGCAATGAGGAGAACTTAAGCCGTAAAGGGCACACCTTTGCAGGTTGGGCACTAGTAGCCGACGCTGCTATAGAAGATGCTATTATAGACTTTACCATTACCCAAAACACTACCCTATACGCTGTATGGGAAATCAACAAATATACTGTCACTTATACCGATGGTGTAGATGGCGAAGAAGTATTTGCTGACCAAAAAACAGAAAATGTTCCTTATGGCACTACTACCCCTACCTTTAATGGTACACTTACAAGAACAGGCTATACCTTTAAAGGCTGGAACCCTATAGTAACATCTACCGTAATAGCAGATGCTACCTACGTAGCGCAGTGGGAAATTAATAAGTATACCGTCACCTATACCGATGGTGTAGATGGCGAAGAAGTATTTGCTGACCAAAAAACAGAAAATG
>CAZEIB010000318.1:0-600 GCA_964511785.1 uncultured Oscillospiraceae bacterium | reverse complement strand
TTCCTTATGGCACTACTACCCCTACCTTTAATGGTACACCTACAAGAACAGGATATGCTTTCAAAGGTTGGGAACCTGTTGTTGCGCAAACTGTCACTGCTGACGCAGTTTATACTGCAAAGTGGGAATCCATTGTCTCTCACCACACTGTGTATTTTGAATCCAATGGAGGAAGTTACGTTTCTCCCTATACTAACATAGCTTCAGGCACGTTAATTGTAGCTCCAAAAGACCCAGTAAGGAAAGGTTATGCCTTTGCTGGTTGGTACATGGAGCCCGCCCTTAAAAACCCATGGAACTTTAAAGAATATGGCGTGTATAATACCATGACTCTTTATGCCAAATGGAATCCTATAACAAACACTGGTGTTCCAAAAGCCGGTGATGAAGGAATAAGCCCTTACATTGCCTTAGCTCTTCTTTCTATGGCTACAGGTATCATCTTTTACGGTTTTTATAAAAAGTTTAAAAAAGACCCAACTAAAGATTCTTATAGTAAATAATCTATCTTAAAAAACAATGTGGGAAGGAATAAAAAATATTCCTTCCCTTTTCCTTTATCTACCTTATCATTCTTATCCTTGTTTTGTTCCAAAAACT
>CAZEIB010000317.1:1012-2325 GCA_964511785.1 uncultured Oscillospiraceae bacterium | reverse complement strand
AAGAGAAGCACTTTGCTTGTTTTTAACCCCCTCTACCTTTCCTCTTACATTAATCCCCATAGGAATAACAGTACAAATCTTTTCTTCTTTACAATAGCTGCATTGATGATTTTTTTCCATTTAAGCTCCTCCTTATGCAGGGATTATCTAAAATCCCGGTGCTATGTATAGCTTTCCTTCTGTATAAGTGTAAATAAAAGGCTCTTCAATGGGAGGCAACCCTCCAAAAATCAAAGTTACTAAAGAATCTGTAAACCAAAGGACCTTTGGATAATGTTCTTTTCCTTCAACGAAAAGAACAATTCTCTTCCCCACCTCTTCCAAAGCTTTTCCTTCCGCTTCCTTTTCCCCTAAAGGTTCATAAGAAAAAGGAATAAGAATCTCTTTATACTCTTTAGTATTTTTTATTTTTTCAAAAGATAATCCGCTTCCTTCTTTAAAAACCGCTCCACTTTCATGGTGAGTGTCTCCAAAGGCTGTCTTCACCATGATTTCCTGTGAAAGATTAATAAATTCTTCTTTCTTTTCAGGATATAGAATGAAAGTATCCCCATTTTCTAAAATAAATTCAATTTTCTTTTTTTCAATAAAAGAAACAGACAAAGTATTACTTTCTACTTCTTTTGGAATAGCATATAAAAATAGTAAAGATAAGTTTTCTTCACTAGAAGCACTGGCAGAAGGAAAATAACTATTCCCCTTCTCATCTAATAAAGCCATCTGCTCATAAATTTCCGTTTTTAATAGGTTGTTTTCTTCGAAAAAGTCTTTACTCACAGTCATAGAAAGACCTACAGAATATTCATCTTCTTTCATATTTCCTGGAGCAAACATCATCTCATCATTTAACTTTACTTCTTCAATATCGTACTCTCCCCATGTATAAAACTCTTCAACTTCTGCAAAAACCATAATGTTCAACAAAAGAGCCAGTACCAACATAATTTTTAAAATGTGATGCTTTTTCATATTTTTCTCCTTTCAGTATTAGGGTTCTCTTTTATAAAACACTTGCTGACTACTTCATATTATTTATTTCCATAGGGAAAGGGAATATTTTGGGTACCATAGTTTCCATTTTCCACACCATATAAAGTTAGGGTATATTCATAATTTCTTTCAATAACAATTGGGTCCGTTCCTTTTTGATATGAAGCGTTATTGCCAAAAACGTATTGGTTACCGTACCAAATTTCTCCCACCCCCTGTATCATCTCATAGGTTCCTACTGATAGGCGAAGTGTCAAATTATCTCCCCTGCGAACATACGCTGTCAGTACAGCTTCCTCTTCTTGTTGTCCATCAATAACTTT
>CAZEIB010000317.1:0-1002 GCA_964511785.1 uncultured Oscillospiraceae bacterium | reverse complement strand
AAAAGCTTAAATGAATATCCCCTAGGCCTTCAGCTGTTTTAATAACCAGCTTTTCCCCTTTACTGTTGCCTGTTAATATCTGAGTTTCCGGCCGCTCTTCAGGTAAAGCTACAAGATTTTCACTAATTTTTTCAATCAAAGGTACAAGGGCTTCATTTTTATTTTGTTGGTATTCTTCCAGTACCATAGTAAAATTTTCGCTAACTGTTCCATCTTCCATTAAAATAATAGTGGCTTTATCAAAAAGATCCTTATTTTCTTCTTTTAATGCTACCTGCTCTTGCAACATCTGTTCAATGGTTGCATCTTCCATGGGCTCATAATGTATCCCCTCTTGAGAAAAATACTCATACACTTCTGCAGCTGCCTCTTCGTATATTTTTCCCATATTTGCATAAATAAGGGTTATTTCCCAATTTTCATCTTTTCCTTCTACATTTTCAATGGTGAAGTTTTTTAACCCTTCCTCTGTTCCTACGCTTTCCATAAGCATATTAAGAAACTTCTCTTTAGCCATTATTTTTTGATATCCTTCATCTTCTTCCAGCATTTGTGTTAACTTGTCTTCCAGTTCTGTAGTAAATGCTGTCTCGATGATTTTTTCATCTTCAGGGTCAATTTTCCCAATCCATTGTCCTTTATCTTCAATAATCACTATCTTTGTTCTTTCAACTTCTCTTTCCAACTGTGTTTTTTCTTTAAGAACCTGAAATATCTCTTGCCTAGCTGCTGATTTATATTGAACCTCATATGTTTCACGGGTGCTATTATTTAAATCTGTAGACAACGAAGAAAGATCAACCAAATTTCTATCCATTTTTTTAATGCTTGGATAAGAAAAAGCCACTTCATATTGATAGGAACTTTGTATGTTTTCTTTTTCTTTTTGAGGAGAAATTTCTTTTATTTCTCCCATTTCATATAAAAATTTCAAGTAATTATCTTGCCCTTTAATTTTTTCTTCCACGGTTTTTTTGGCTAATTCCCTTAAATATTTAGGAT
>CAZEIB010000316.1:491-2338 GCA_964511785.1 uncultured Oscillospiraceae bacterium | reverse complement strand
CGATATTATATATTTCCTCTGATATTTCCTCAAATATTTTGGCTGTTTTTTCTATTTCTTTTTTTGTAAAAATTTCGGTTGCCAGAGTATCATTATAGATTTTTTGTTGTTCTTCCAATTTTCTTAAAAGCGTGTAATCTTCGGTCAAATCTATCTCTTGAACGGAAAGAATAGGTTTAGATAATTCTATTTGGTCAATTTCAAAATCAAAATCCCTTGTTATTTTCTCTTTTTTTTCTTCAAATTTTATTCTAATTTGTTTATTTCCTTCTTCTTTTTGATTATTATCTATCTTTATTTTTTCAATTTTTTCTGAAATATTAATTAACTCCTCTTGTTTTATTTTTATTTTATTCTCATATTCGGAAGTGACCGCCTGTATTTTTTTTGCAATTTTTTCTTCAAAATCCCTTTTTTCTTTATTTTTTTGATTTTCAATACATTCTGAAAATGCAGAAATAGAAATTCTCAAAGGTTCGGGAATTTTATCTATTTTTTCTGTATAATAGCTAAGTGGCATTACCTCCGTTATCTTTGACGTGCAATTTTCGACATCGCACACGGGACAACGTTTGCATATTTTCCCTTTTTCATCGTAAGTTTCTACGATTTGCGTAAGTCTTTGATATTCTTCGCATAACCTTCTCTCCTCCTCAAAAGAATAAGGTTGAAATACTACTTTTTCAAATTCCAAATTTATTTTTTCTTTTTCCAGTTGATTTTTTAAGGTTATAATTTCATTTTCAATAGCTGATTTTTCCGACAATTCTGGGGATATATCTATTGGTTTGTGAAGTGCTGGCATTTCGCCAATTTCCTCCAAACATTTTTTTTTCAAATCATTAATTTGTATATTTTTGCTTTCAATTTCCAGCAGTTGAGCCTTTGTAAATGTTGGTTTGTTTTCTTCAACCTTTTTAATTTTAGAAGTTAGCTCGAGAATAGCTTCGGAGTTGTCAATCCCCCTTTCTTTTTCAATTTTTTCTAATTTTTGAATTTCGTTTTTTTTAATTGCTTCAATATCTTTATATCTTTGTCCTGCAATATTTTTTTCTCGCAATAGTCCATCTATTGCAGACCTGTCAAATTCCTGAATGTCAAATGTTTGTACAAAAAAATCTCTTAATTTTGTAACATCTCCTAAAAAGAACTCGGGACAAATAATTGAATTCAAATTCTTTGGAAGCCTTTCGGTATATTCTCGTTTAGTAACCTCTTTGCTATCAATATAGTAAGTGTTATTTAATGATGTGTCTGTTGTTATTTTTTCTCCTATCTTTACTCTTTTTGGCGTGGAAATTATACGATATTCTTCACCATCAATAACAACGGCTACATTTATTATCTTCTCTTTTTTTACAGAATAAACAGCACCAGAAAAGGTAGAACCGTCGATGTCGGGCAGACAGAGACAATATAGCAACGCCCTATATTTCGAGGTTTTGCCTGTCTCATTAGCCCCCGTGATTAAAGGTAAAGGAAAAATTAACTCTTCATTTTCAATTTCTGCAAAGTTTTTTATTTGCAATTTTTCTAATTTTTTCATATTTTATTGTTTTTTTTTATAATACAAATATAACACTTTTTTTTATAACTAAAAAATATTTTTTACATTTTTTGCACTTTTTTTGAAATTTAAAATCATTTTAAATAACAAAATATCATTTTCGTGACCTCACGAAAATGATAAAAAGAGAACAGCCCCACGAAAGATGAGGCTGTAAAAAAAACTATCAATAGAAAAAAATAATTACTAAAATAGTGCTGGTATCTCAACTTCGGGAGCGGAGTCTGTATTTTCGCTAATATTTTTATCTTTATTCTGTTCTATTTCCTTAAAAGCGTTG
>CAZEIB010000316.1:0-481 GCA_964511785.1 uncultured Oscillospiraceae bacterium | reverse complement strand
TAACAAATGATAAAAAGAGAACAGCCTCACTTTTCGTGAGGCTGTAAAAAAACTATCAATAGAAAAAAATAATTATTTAAAAAGTTCTGGTATCTCAACATCGGAGTCGGAGTCTATATTTTCGCTATTTTTTTTGTCGTTATTTCCTTCTGCTTCCATTTCCTTGAAGAAGGCGTTGATGAGTTCTTGTCTTGCGTCCCCTTCTACATTATACTTTTTGTCTATCGCCGCTATATTTTTAACTGTCCCTTCCTTTATCGCTGCTAGTGCCTTTTCTTTTTTTAGTCCCTCTAAGATATCCTTTTCTTTTATCTCTATTGGAGCATTTTCAATTTCTGCATATTGGGAATAATTTTCTAATCGGTCAAAATCTGCTTGTAAAGATATAGCATTACATCTTTTGGCGTGAGCAATTAGTTGCCTTACTATATACTTTTGATACATCTGGTCTTTAAAAGCTCCTTCGTACATAAATTTGCCA
>CAZEIB010000315.1:0-2342 GCA_964511785.1 uncultured Oscillospiraceae bacterium | reverse complement strand
TCCTGTAATTAATTTATGAACGTAGCATTGATGCCCAACGTCGAATACAATTTTATCTTTCGGCGTACTAAACACCCTATGTAAAGCCAGTGTTAATTCCACAACACCTAAGTTTGATGCCAAGTGCCCACCATTTTTTGCTACTGTGCAAATAATTTTTTCTCGTATTTCATTACTCAAAATTCTTAATTGTTCTTCACTCAAACTTTGAATATCTTTAGGGCTTTTAACTTTTTCTAAATACACCCTTACTTACTCCTTTATTCAAATCGACGTAATCCTTCTCCAACAAATGGCAATAGGTAGGCTTCTCCACGATAAGCCCGTAACATCATTTGATATTTTAAGTATATAACGCAAATCAGCATAGCAACAAAAGCTAGAATAAAAACAATTTTCATCAAAACACCAATAAATGGAATAACGCTAAATATTGCATTTAAAAGCCATAATAAAAGGGTTACTCCTACTTCTCCAATAAACAATGCGCTTGACTGAACACTTATTCTTCTTACAGCATTACTTCTCTCATCAGCAAAATATAAAAACAGGCCGAAGATACCAAAAAAAGCAGCTAGTGTACAGGTTAAATTAATAGATTGATTTGTAGAAACAACTTCTCCCTTTTTCTTTTTTCTTGAAGTTTTTTTATCATGGTAGCCTTGTTCTTCATACTCTTCTTCTTGTTCTTGATAGTAATAGTTTGGGTTACTTTGCTCTTCTTCGTAGTTTTGCTGGTAATATTCTTCTTGTTGATAAGGCTGTTGTTCATAATAACTTTGCTCTTCAGCATAATTTTCCTCATCATTTACTCCAAATACTGGCGGTGCAGCATAAACGGGTTCTTCAGGGTTGTATTTTTCTTCAGAATAATTGTATTCCTGATTTTCATCATATTGATGATTATTCATTAGGTTATTGTTTTGATCGTTCATAACCATCTTCCTTTCAACTACTTAGTTTTCCTGTTTTGCTTCCCATTTTCCCACCTGATAAATCAACATTTTTTAATATATTGGATTCATGGGCAAAGCTATTCTCTTTTTTTTGTTCAAAAGCTATATAAGCATATTTTACCATTTCATCTATAAGTTTTTCATAAGAAATCGAAGAATGTTCCCAAAGATAAAATGCCATAGAACCAGGTATTGTATTTACCTCTGTAATATATAAGTTGTTTGTTTCTTCTTCAAGCATAAAGTCAATACGAACAACACCTTTTAAGTCAAAAGCAGCAAAAATTTCCTTAGACGTCTCTTGAACTTTTTTTCTTATTTCCTCACTTACTTGGGCAGGGACTTGTCTTTCCAAAGAAGCCATTCCTATTTGCCCTGATTTACTTCCTGATAAATACTTTGTGTTATAATCTAGTATTTCTCCCAATGGGACGGTCTTGGGTTTTTCAAGAACAGAAGCTTTTATCTCTTTTTCATAGCCTAATACAGAGCAGTTTAATTCAATTTTGTTTTCAATGGCTTTCTCAACCAATACTTTCCTATCAAAAGAAAAGGCAATTTCCAAAGCAGTAATAACTTCTTCTTTGGTATTTGCTAAAGCCACCCCAATAGAAGAGCCTAAATTTGCTGGCTTTATCACTACTGGTAATCCAAAAGTCATAATAGAATCAATAATGTTTATTTCGTTTTCTTGCCATTGGCTACGGTAGAACCATTTCCCTGGTACTACAGGAAACCCTCCACCCTTTAGCAAGGATTTCATAAGAATTTTATCCATAGTAAAACTGCATCCGGCTACTCCACCACTAGTATAAGGGATATTAGCTATTTCCATCACTCCCTGTATACAGCCATCTTCTCCATGGGCACCGTGAAAAGCCATTAACGCACAATCTATCCGATTAACAATATTTTGTTTTACTCCTTTGAAAAGTCCTTTTTCTTTTTCTAAGGAAAGCAAAGCTCCTGAACCAGGTGTTAGATCAAGAGTAATTTCTCTCAAGTTATCTCCTGAAAACTCTATATAATTCTTTATTTCTAAAAGATTTTCACCTGTATACCAAATACCTTTTTGGCTAATGTATACTGGTATTACCTCATATTTGTCTTTGTTTATTGCTTTCATTAATTGTAAAGCCGTTACAATAGAAACATCATGCTCACAACTTCTTCCGCCATAAAACACACCCAAAGCGATCTTCTTGTTATCCATTATTTTCATTCCTATTCTTCGGTATAGTTATCAGGTAAATCATTTTCATATAAAACAATATCACCTGGCCGTATCATTTGGTTTAAGTATTTTGTAGATTCTTCTAATGAATTTACTACTACAATTTTTTTCTTAGAAAATCCATCTTTTAGCAATCCTTGAACAATGGGTTT
>CAZEIB010000314.1:0-2352 GCA_964511785.1 uncultured Oscillospiraceae bacterium | reverse complement strand
AGGAGTATCAGGCAGAACAGCACAACAATTCATTAATTATTTAATTGGACAAGGGGCAATAAAGTAAGGTATGAAAGCAAAAATGAAGAAGCAAGATTTTAATTTTGAATTACCAGAGGAATTAATTGCTCAAGATCCCATTGAGGATAGGTCAAGTTCAAGATTAATGTTAGTTGATAAAGAAACTGGTGAGGTTTCTCATAAAGTATTTAAAGACATTACTAGTTATTTAAATAAAGGTGATTGCCTTGTACTTAACAATACTAAAGTAATACCTGCAAGATTGATTGGCGAAAAAGAAAGTACAGGTGGGCAAGTAGAAGTACTACTGCTTAAAAGAAATGACAATGACATGTGGGAGACCTTAGTAAAGCCAGGTAGAAGTGCAAGGGTAGGACAAAAACTAGTATTTGGAAATGGACTCCTAAAGGCTGAGGTAATTAGTATTGGTGAAGAAGGTAATAGACATATACAGTTTAACTATCAAGGAATTTTCGAAGAAATACTTGATGAGTTAGGGCAAATGCCTTTGCCACCATATATTACTCATAAACTAAAGGATAAAAACCGCTATCAAACTGTTTATGCAAAGCATGAGGGTTCAGCAGCAGCACCAACAGCAGGTCTTCATTTTACAAATGCCTTGTTAAAACAGATAGAGAATAAGGGCATTATAATTGCCAATGTTACACTACATGTGGGACTTGGTACATTTAGACCAGTAAAGGTAGATAATATATTAGAACACCATATGCATTCTGAATATTATGAAATCAATCAAGAAGAAGCTGATAAAATAAATAAGGCTAAGAAAAATGGTGGCAGAATAATATGTGTTGGAACAACAAGCTGTAGAACTTTAGAATCAGCTGTTAATGAAGATGGTATGGTTATGGCGGCTAGTAAAAATACTGATATATTTATTTATCCAGGATATAAATTTAAAGTACTAGATGGCTTAATTACTAACTTTCATTTGCCCGAATCAACACTATTGATGTTGGTTTCAGCCTTGGCTGGTAGAGAAAATATGTTAAAGGCCTACAATTTGGCCATAGAAGAAAAATACAGATTTTTTAGTTTTGGAGATGCAATGTTTGTTAATTAAACACTAAAGTCTGTTTTATTTGATTAAGTTTGTTAAAAATTATACTTGTAGAAAGAATAGCTATTTGGTATTATTAGAGTGGTGTTAATTATGTTTAAGACATATTTGTCAAGAGAAGAATATGTCTCGAATAACATAAATGTGTTATATAATAACAACAAGGTTATAGGTTTTCCTTAATTCAAACCTAAATATTATAAAAGGATGGAATATTATGGGATTAGTTACAACAACTGAAATGTTTAAAAAGGCTTATGAAGGCGGCTATGCAATTGGTGCTTTCAATGTCAACAATATGGAACTTATTCAAGGAATTACAGAAGCAGCAGGAGAATTAAATGCACCACTTATTTTACAAGTATCTGCTGGAGCTAGAAAGTATGCTAAGAACTCTTACTTAGTAAAATTAGTTGAGGCAGCTTTAGAAGAGAATGACATTCCAATTGCACTACATCTAGATCATGGTGCTGATTTTGAAATTTGTAAGGATTGTATTGATAGTGGATTTACATCTGTGATGATAGATGGTTCTGCTCATTCATTTGAAGACAATATTGCCCTTACAAAAAGAGTAGTAGACTATGCTCACTCAAAAGGAGTAGTTGTAGAAGGTGAATTAGGGAAACTAGCTGGTGTGGAAGATGATGTTGACGTTGCAGCAGAAGATGCACAATATACACAACCAGAGGAAGTAGAAGAGTTTGTTTCTCGTACTGGTGTTGATTCACTTGCTATCGCTATTGGAACAAGTCATGGTGCTTTTAAATTTAAACCAGGTCAAAATCCAGAATTAAGATTTGATATATTAGAAGAAATTGAAAGACGTCTTCCAAATTTCCCAATAGTACTACACGGAGCTTCAAGCGTTTCTCAAGAGTATGTTAAAATAATTAATGAAAATGGTGGAAAATTACAAGATGCTATTGGTATTCCAGAAGATATGTTAAGACAAGCAGCAAAATCTTCAGTATGTAAAATTAATATTGACTCTGACTTACGTCTTGCACTTACAGCTGGTATTAGACAAGTAATGGCTGACAAACCAGATGCATTTGATCCAAGAACTTATCTATCAGTTGCTAGATCAAATGTTAAAGATGTAGTTGCTCATAAGATCGTAAATGTATTAGGTTGTGACCAAAAAGCATAATAAAATTTAAAAGTTATATAAACTGACCTCCATTACTTAATTAAGTAATGGAGGTTTTTTTAGGGTACGCATACCTACCTATCAGCTTGGGATT
>CAZEIB010000313.1:0-2360 GCA_964511785.1 uncultured Oscillospiraceae bacterium | reverse complement strand
AACTAAAACAAACAAGAATCCATCAAATTTAAAGCGATATGCTGCAAAACCGTAGGCAACCCATGCGCTAACAAAAAGCGTTACGATTGTTTGAATAACTGTTAGCAGCAAACTATTTTTAAACCATATAAAAAACTGGTGTTTGCCTGTAAATAAAAATACATAGTTTTCCCAAGTAAAAATGTCTTTATTTAAGGTTAGGTTAAATCCTTCGCTGATTAATTTATTAGAAGGTTTTAAAGAAGTAAAAACCATAGAAATAATCGGAATCATTACTATTGCAGATAATACAGTAAAAAATATGACCAATAGAAAACTGGTTATTTTCTTTTCTCCAGGTTTTCGAACTTGTATATCAGTCATCCTTCTTCCTCCCCCCGATGGTGCCACTTAAGCGCAGTTGGCTAAAGTTAATTACCATAGTAACAGCCAATAACACTACTCCCACAGCACTGGCAAAGCTATAATCTCCCTGTCCTATTCCTTTTTGATAAACAAACCCAACAATGGTTAACCCTACATTCATGGGCGATGCTCTGCCTCCCCAAATCATCTGGCTTTCTGTAAACATGGAAAGTCCACCATAAATACTAATAGTCAGCACATAAATAATGGTTGGTTTTAAGGAAGGCAATGTAATGTAACGAAACTCCTGCCATAGGTTTGCTCCGTCAATAGCCCCGGCTTCTATAATGTCTTCTGGTATACTTTGCAAGCCGGATAAAAAATATATAACGTTAATCCCTGTCCATCTCCAGCAACTAAGGGTAACCAGAACAAACATTGCAGGCCATCGCAAGCTTTTCCACATCACTTTATTACTACCAAACAATCCCATAGCAATTTGGTTAGATAAAGAGCTTGTTGTTTCATTGAATATAAAGCGAAAAGCAATCTGGAGTACTATAGAAAAAATAGAGTCCCTAAACGTCTAAAAATGGGTTAAAATAGAAAAAAAGAAAGGCGTGACAGGGATGAGTTACAGATATGAAAAAACCTTCAAAGAGGAAGCCGTAAAATTATCAGATGAAATAGGGATAAAGAAAGCCTCGGATCAATTAGGAGTTGCCTACAGCACCTTGTGTAGCTGGCGAGGCAAAAGAAAAAAGCATGGAGATCAGGCATATGTAGGTAGTGGATACAAATATACCGACAATGGAGTGCTACCCAAAGAACATGCTTTACAACGAGAAAACGAGGAGTTACGGCGGGCAAATTCTATTTTAAAGGAAGCTTTAGTTTTTTTCGTCAAAGACCAGAAGAAGTAAAGCCGGTAAAACTATACGGATTTATCAAGGTTTATCGGAAGTGCTGGAGCATAAAAGAAATGTGTAAAGTACTGAATGTAAGTGAATCCGGCTATTACCGCCACCTTCAGCCTTCCAAAAGCTTCGAACGAAGGAAACATCTTCTGGTCGAAATCAAAAGAATCCTCGGGGAGCATCCGGACAACCATAATTATGGAATCAACCGCATTTATCTTGCCTTACAACAAAAGGGAGAAAAGACCAGTTATGCCACGGTCTATCGGATCATGAGGGAAAACAATCTGGTGAAAAAAACAAAAAGACATCCCAATGGGATTACCCGGGAAGATGCCGCAGTACAAAAAGCGGAGAACTTAATCCAACAGGACTTTACGGCTAAAGCACCTGATGAAAAGTGGTTAACAGACATTACGGAAGTACCCTGCTACGACGGAAAGCTGTATATTGCCCCTATCCTGGATTGCTTTGACGGAAAGATTGTAGGATTGGCGATGGATGACAATATGCGCAAAGAATTATGCATACAAGCTTTTGAAAGCGCTTGTCGCCACACTGGAGCCCGATCAATGATTCTTCATTCTGACAGAGGAAGTCAGTTTACAAGCGGTGATTTTCGTGATATCCTTGACAAATATCAGGCTCATCAAAGCATGAGCGGAACTGGACGATGCTACGATAATGCTCGAATGGAAAGTTTTTTTGCCACTCTTAAGAAAGAAAAACTTTACCAGATTAACACACGATTGCTTACTATCCGGCAAGTTAAAACCATTGTCTTTAGATATGTTTTTATTTATTACAATCAGCAAAGAGTATACTCTGCCAACCCAGGCGGATATCCGCCTGACTACATCAGGAGAATGCATTTCCGAAAGGCAGCTTAACAATTTCCCATTTGATACGTTTACACTCTCCACTTATTTTGAATACTCCAACATTGTCTCCGTGGATAACATATTCTATTTGAAATTTAAATTCTGGAGTATCACTATCAATCATTACACAGGCAAAGATATTAGCGATTGGAGTGCCCCCCGAAAATTGTACCAGATCCAAAGTTAGTAAATCTATGATAAACTACAAAAAAGGAGC
>CAZEIB010000312.1:0-2361 GCA_964511785.1 uncultured Oscillospiraceae bacterium | reverse complement strand
CTAACCAAATTACTTTTTATACGTTTATCGACTGCACTTTAGTTGACTATTCCAGATTTACTTTTTATTAAGCAGTTACGAATGTTGAAGATAGTACATTCTTCAGTACTGTAGGATACTTTGTTTTTCAAAAGAAAAATACAGGAAAAACTTATGGAATTGCAAAGTTAAAAACGATAAGAGTAGAAGTGATTTAGGTTATTAAATTAAGATAAAATAATTCATCACATCTCCAAATTATTAAAGGGATACAATACAACAATTAATGATGTTGAAAGAAACTTGTCAAAAGAAGAAAAACAGCTTATGATAATAGCAAGAGTAATATAATATCCCTTAAAAACTAGACAGAGAAAAAATTAAATGGCTCTGTTATAATTTTAAAAAAAGGATTCAATTTATTACAGAAAATGTCTGAAAAGGAAAGAATTATGCAAGAAAACCATATTGAGAAAAATGAACTGATCTATCATTTGGATTATCTAGGTAAAAATATTATTTTTTTTAACCAACGAAGCAGTAAATGGACTTATCCTTATGAACATATTACTGCACCTGAGGAAAATCTTCATACTTCAGGTTGTGGTGTTTTTGCGTTAAGCCATGGAGTTCAATGGATGAGTGGAAAAAAAATAGACCCAATTTTTCTTGCAGACTTTTCAAAAGAGCATGGGGGAAGAGGCGATGATGGAACTGATCGTCCCCAATTACTATCTTCTTTAATGGAAGAAAGAGTAAATGAAAAGTATCTTTTTTCCTATAATGAAGATGGCCTTTTAAATGATTTGGACCTTCTTTGGTCCCATATATATTCTAATAAAGGCATAGCACTATGTAATTTGCGTAAAGGACACATTGTAGCATTAGTTGCCGGCAATATTATAAAAGGAGAAAAACGCTACCTTGTTATTGATTCTTATTTAGAATCTAATCATGAACAGGTAAAGGAATACCTTCGCGAGGTTGTTCCATCTTCTGCTGTTACGGTACCGATATACAATAGCCATCAAATTTTAACAGGATATGAAACTTGTTTTGGAATGTTTTGGGTTAATGCTTTATTACCTAAAGATTTTAATCTAATACATCAATATATTGGAGGGTAGAAAAATGGAGAATATTATCATTAAAAACAAAGGGGCTCAGGGGATTATTTCTACACTTGGGGGAGAAATGATTTCTTATAGAAATCATGAAGGAAAAGAGCGCATTTGGGCAGGGGATCCTCAGGTATGGAAAGGCCATGGACCGGTTCTTTTTCCTATTATTGGTAGTTTATATGATAATAAAACCATCATTCATGGAAAAACTTATGAAATTCCTAAACATGGTCTTGCTAGAAATGCCCTTTTTGAAGTGATTTCTAAAGGAGAAAATTATGTTGAAATGGCATTTCATACGAATAAAGAAACCTTAAAATCTTACCCTTTTCATTTTTCCTTATATGTTCGCCATAGTATAGGCTTATTTGGCTTTACAACGACTTATCGGGTTACCAATCACTCTCAGGATGAATCTATGCCTGCTTGCATTGGAGGTCATCCTGCCTTTATTTGTCCTTTGGAAGATGGGGAATCCTTTGAAGATTATACTTTGGTTTTTCCTGAAAAAGAAACAGGAGAAAATTTATTAGTTAATCATCAGGGGCTAATTTATGGCAAGGAAATACTTGACAGTATTGCTCTTAATGGTAAATTAGATTTAGACTATCATTACTTTAATGAAAAAGATACCATCTTACTCTCAAATTTACGTTCTAGGTCTGTTCGTTTAATCAATGAAGAAACGGGAAGTGGGATTCAGTTTGAATTTCCTAAATTTCCAGTATTGGCAATATGGACTAAACCTAACGCCCATGCAAACTATATTTGTTTGGAACCATGGCTGGGAATACCTGACTTTGACAAAGAAATAGGGCATTTTGAAGAGAAGGATTTTGTTGCTAAAATTACGCCTAAACATACTATAAAGCTATGGTATACCATGCATGAAATTGAAGGAAGTTATTAAAAAAAACAGCTTGAATTATAACCTTTTATTTTTGAGCTTTTACATTAAAAAATCAAGTTATATGGAAGAGTCCAAAGGCAAAACAATAGAAAAAGTAGAACCAACATCCGGCTTACTTTTAACTTTCATTTTTCCCTTATGGGCATTCACTATAATTCTGGCAATAGAAAGACCTAACCCGTGACCGGAGTTGTTTGAAGAACGTGCTCCGTCAGAACGGTAAAAACGATTAAAAATTCGTTTAATTTCCCCTCCTTCTATTCCTACTCCTGCATCGGTAACAGAAAACCTACATTCTTTATCATCTATTTTTTCAATTCCTAATTGAATAGTACTTCCAACAGGAGAATA
>CAZEIB010000311.1:0-2362 GCA_964511785.1 uncultured Oscillospiraceae bacterium | reverse complement strand
AAGAAATTCTCTTGGGCTATTTCTTTTTGGTGCACTTCAGTTTACAATCTACCATTTACCCCTGATCAAGTAAGTACTTTAGCCACTTGGATTACAGGAGGTAGTTATTTTTGGATATTGTTTACAGTTTGCTACCCCTTCACCCCTTTACGAATGGGCTTGCTTGCAGTTTGTACAGCTGCCTTCTTTTTTGCTATGAATTTACTCTCTTCTATGCTAGGAATTGTATTTATGACAAAGAGTATGATTGTGATTTCTTTATTATTACTATTACTAAGTCCCTTGCTTCTTTGGATGCTGCGTATAGGAACAGAAAAAATGTTTAAGAGAAAAGAACGTAATTAAAAAAACAAGGTTTTAAAATAAAGTCCTTGATCTATAGATCAAGGACTTTATTTTAAATGATGAAAAAAACATTAAGCTTTTTCTTCTTTATTTATCTTTCCAAGACGGGCGTAACCAATAAAGGTTAAAGTTCTATAAAGAATACCCAGAGGAGCCGATTTATTCTAAAGGAGAGCTTGAGATAAAAGCACAGAGCAATTTTAAAGTATTGTCAATGGCCTTTTTGTGAGTTCGTTCATAGCCGTGAGAGGCAAATACCCCAGGGCCCACCAAAGCATGTCTTGCATCTAGGCCTGCTTCCATGGCGGCAGAGGCATCGGAACCATAGTAGGGGTAAATATCTACAGCGTAATCCAAGTTTTCTTTTTTGGCCAAAGCAATAAGCTCGTTAGTTAATTCGTAATGATAAGGGCCGGAAGAGTCTTTGGCGCAAATAGATACCATGGTTTCATCGCAGGTTAAGTCATCGCCCACACAACCCATATCTACAGCAATCATATCATCAATGGGATAAGGTAAAAGTACGCTAGCGCCATGGCCTACTTCTTCAAATACAGTAAACATTAAAGTAACTTTTCGCTGTAACTGAATTTCTCCTTTGGCTACCATGGCAGCAAGGGCTAGCAAAATGCCTGTTGAGGCTTTATCGTCTAAATGCCGACTTTTAATAAAACCGCCGGGAGTATATAAGGTTCTTGGGTCAAAAGAAATAAAATCCCCCGGAGAAATGCCTAATTTTTCCGTATCTTCTTTGGTTTTTACCAGTTCGTCTACAATCACTTCCAAGGTTTTTTCTGTTTTTTCTGTATTGTCGGTAGAACCATAGACATGGCGAGAAGCATTTACATTTTGAAAAGTGCCCATATAGGAGTGACCGCTTCTAGTATGAATTACGCAGTTTTCATTTTCAATAACACTGTTGTTATAGCCTCCAACTTGGGTAAAGGCAAGGCGACCATTTCCTTTAATGCTTCGTACCATGGCTCCTAAAGTATCTACATGGGAAGAGAGAAGAAGGCTTTTGCCCTCTCCGCCGATAGTGCAAAGAACGGTGCCTTTGGGGCTTTGGCTGGGAGAAAAACCTAATTCTGTTAAGGTGGAAACAAGATACTCTTCTACTTTTTTGGTAAAGCCTGTGGGGCTTGGTATGGCACATAAACTTTGTATATAGGAAAGGACTAAATCGGTATATTTCATAAAAATCTCCTTATTGTTTAATATTTTATTCAAAAACTTCAATCAAATCCCAAGTGGGGCTCCAACGGGTAAGGGTACTGTTTTTGCCTGGAGCAATACGACCAAAATGATCTTCATAAATAGAATCGGCAGGGGAGGCAGTACTCATCCAAACGGCAGTTTCAGGGTCAACATAAAATTTGGTAATTAGGTTTTTTAATCCCTGGGCCATGGTTAAGGTAGAACCTGCTAAAACCCCGGAATCTAAACGGGCAGCTCCTTGGCGAACAAAAACTTTTTGGTTTCCTAATTCATATTGGCCGTCGGGCATACCGGCAGCCTCCATGGCATCGGTTACCAGTAAAACCCTTTCCTTGCCTTTTGCAGCAATAACCATACGAATAATATCAGGGTGAAGGTGTATGCCATCACAAATCAGTTCTGCAAAAAGCCTGTTATCTGTTAGGGTAGCACCTGGTACCCCGGGGTCGCGGTGATGAAGAGGGGTTTGGGCATTAAACAGATGGGTTACATGGGTAGCGCCTTGGTCAGCAGCTTGGTGGGTATGGGCACAAGTAGCTTCTGTATGGCCAATGCTAATCACCGTATCTTTACCAGCATATTCTTTAATAAAATCCATTCCTCCTTCAAGTTCCGGGGCCATGGTAATTAAACGAACGGCTTTTTGATAGGCTCCTGTAAAATCATCGTAGGCTTTGGTGGAAGGATTAGTGAAAAATTCCCCAAGCTGGGCGCCTTGTTTAGATAGAGCCATAAAAGGGGCTTCCATGTGAGCCCCTAAAACAGTGGCACTACCGTGGTTTCCGTTTTCTTTTACCTG
>CAZEIB010000310.1:0-2362 GCA_964511785.1 uncultured Oscillospiraceae bacterium | reverse complement strand
TTTAATTTTACTTGATGAAATAGATAAAGCAAATGAAAAAGTAGTTGATTTATTGAATTTAGCTGCAGAAAGAAAATTCCCTATCATGGTTTTTGTGGGCAATAGAGGTAATATTCAAATTCACACCGGCGAAATCAATAAAGTAATGTGGTTTGAAAGCTGGATTAATGTTATGGATCCAGATTTTAATTTACATTTAGATACGAAACGAATTCATGAAACTTGGGTGGTTAGAAAACCTACGACTGATGGAATGGTAACTTCTGTAGATGTTACAGCCCAAGGGGTTACCGTGATGAAAATATTTATGATGATTCTTCCTTTAATTACCATTGTACTAGGTTATGTAATTTATATGAAAAAATTTATTATTGATGAAAAAAAGTATGAAGAAATTTTACAAGATTTAAAAAATCGTGGAGATATGGGATAAATAGAAGGCTATGGCTTAATGCTAAATTTACACCCTAAAAAGAAAAAGGAGGCTAGAGGCAGGCAAAGCTTTTAAAGAAAAAAACTTCATGGTATAATGCCTTCGGTGGTGAAAAAATTGGTAGATATTTTAATGGCAACTTATAACGGTGAAAAATATATTGAAGCACAAATTACTTCTTTGTTAAAGCAAAATTATAAAAATTGGCATTTGTGGATTCAAGATGACGGGTCTAAAGACCGAACCGTGGAAATCATACAGGATTTTAGTAGCCAAAACCCTAACCGAATAACCTTAGTTAAAGAGAACCCTCATCCTAAGGGAGCTGCGGGAAATTTTTATAGTCTGCTGCCTTTTACCAAGGGAGAGTATGTTTTCTTTTGCGATCAAGATGATGTATGGCATCCAAATAAAATAACAGATACCTTAGCTGTTTTTCATCAAGAAGAAAACAGCCATCTTCCTTTACTGGTACATACAGACTTACAAGTGGTAGATGAAAGCTTAAAGGAAATGGCTCCCTCCTTTATGGCTTATCAAAATTTGCATCAAAAAGCTGCTTCTTTAGGACAAATATTATGCCAAAATAATATAACGGGCTGTACTATGGCAGTAAACAGAGCCCTTATAAAAATCTTATGGCAAGGAGAGGTACCCTCACAAGGAATGTTAATGCACGATTGGTGGCTGGGCATTGGGGCGGCAGCCTATGGAAAGATTTGCTACCTACCAAAAGCAACCATGTATTATCGTCAACATGGAGGTAATGAAGTGGGGGCTAAAAAAAGTGAATTGTTTAAAAGTATTACAAAAGCTTTTTCTCATAAAAATGAAACCAAAAAGAAAGTAGAAAACACCTACTTACAGGCTCAAAGCTTTTATCAGGCTTATCAAAACACCTTACCCAAAGAAACGGGAGCAGTCATTAAAAAATACGGAGGGTTTTTACAAAAAAGCAAAGGGGGAAAAATTAAAAACATTATATTTGGCCCCTATAAAAAGCAAGGCTTTGCAAGGGTGATAGGGCAAATCGTTTTTTGCTGAAAATCCTATTGATTACAGTTACCACCAAAAAAATAGAATTAATTTAAACAGGAAAGATGGCATTCATATATAGCTATTTGATCATGCCTGTTATATATAGAAGGGAAGAGAAAATTGGCCAAACTATATTTTCGCTATGGGGCCATGGGCTCCAGCAAAACAGCCAATGCCATTATGGTAGAATATAATTACCATGAGCGAAACCAAAAGGTGCTAATGTTAAAACCTAAAATTGACACAAGAGATGGAGAACGCAGCTTAAAATCCCGTAGTGGCCTTGAAACTCGGTGTTATTTTATGGAAGAAATAGACAGCTTGAATATTAGCCAATATGATTGCTTAATTGTTGACGAAGCCCAGTTTTTAACAAAAAAGCAAGTGGAAAAACTGATAGATATAGTAGATAATCTTTATATTCCTGTTATTGCCTATGGTTTACGGGCAGACTTTCAGGGGAATTTATTTGAAGGCAGTCAATGGCTTTTAGCCTGGGCCGACACTATAGAAGAAATTAAAACCATTTGCTGGTGTGGCAAAAAAGCCATTTGCAACACCCGAGTGGTAAACGGCAAAGCCATTAAAGAAGGAGAGCAAATTGTTTTAGGTGGAAACGAGGCTTATGTAAGCTTGTGCAGAAAGCATTGGACCAGTGGAGATTTAGGTACATTTGCCCCTTTTTATCACCATCAGGAAGAAAAACAGTAAATTCTTATTGAAGTTCTCTAACAAGGTTGACAAATGGCCATGAAGTGGGTAAAATTAACTTTGGCTGCATGAGTTTTGTGGGCATGCGGGTGTAACTCAATGGTAGAGTGCTAGCTTCCCAAGCTAGTTACGTGGGTTCGATTCCCATCACCCGCTCCAACCACAGGATCATGCTGTTAT
>CAZEIB010000309.1:343-2364 GCA_964511785.1 uncultured Oscillospiraceae bacterium | reverse complement strand
AGAGAAACAATACTGCTATACTGGAGGTTTTTGATGATTTATCTTAGCAATCTTCTAAAGAGAATACAAGAAAAGTTTGAAAAAAGAAAAACAAGGTAAGGGAGGGATAAAAAACTATATAAGTAAAAATATAAGTAACGAAAGCATCTGATAGTGAAAAAAGTATGCTGCGAAAATAAATGTACCCTAGTACTAAATGGCAAAGATACAACCACTTTCTACATTTTTCGACATATTGTATGTGTAATATGAAAATTGTCCGTTTCTATCTACTGAAGGCTGTGATATTATGGCATTAATAACATGTTGCCAAAAGGCGATGTGAAAAAAATTATATATTTTTAAGGAGGACAAACGATGAAATCTTTGACCCGTATTTTGGCTTTTCTCATGTGTGCACTATTATGTGTAACTCCCTTGGTAACTCTAGGAGAAGAAAACCCAAACCACAGCCCCATTGGTGAGTATCCTATAGTAAAAGAACCTGTAAACATGAGTATGTTCTGTATGAGTGCCCCTAACATTATCGACTGGGAAACCAATGACTTTACCAAGTACATGGAAGAAAAAACTGGTATTACCTGGGAATTTACTCAAGCTGCCCAAGATGCCACAAAAGAAAAAATTAACATTTTGATGGCCAGTGGAGATTACCCTGAAGTATTTATGTTTGCAGTACCAGACATTGCAAAATATGGGGTAAAAGAAGGTATGCTATTACCTTTAGAAGACTTAATTCCTAAATACATGCCCAACTACTGGAAGTTTATGGAAGAAAATCCTGCATACTGGGCACAACAACGTCAATCTGATGGACATATTTACGGTGTTGCCTCTATCAACGTATGCTATCACTGCCGTTACTTCAATAAACTATGGGTTAACATGGACTATATTGAAGAAATCGGTTTAGGGATACCGGAAACTACTGATGAGTTTTTAGCAGTATGTAAAAAATTCTTAGAACTCTATCCAAATGGTGTGGCTGTAACCGGTTCTACCGATGGATGGGGCGAACAGTTTATTGACATCTTAGCCGGTTCTTTTATAACTAACCCTGGTGCCCGTTCTGCTGGTGATCGTTTATTAGTATCTACCGAAGGAAAGGTTGTTACTCAAGCTAACCAAACAGAATTTCGCGAATTCTTACGTTGGATGAACGAACTATATAGTATTGGTGCCATTTACGATGGTGGCTTTACTCAATTAAACGATCAGTATCGCTCTTTAGTAAACCAACCTGACGCTCCTTGCTTATTTATTGCCTCCGGTGCTATTTCCAACAGTGTTGATGCCAATACGAACCCGGATTTGTATAAAGCATTCCGCGTGATTTCTCCTGTTAAAGGACCTGATGGAACACAAATTTGCACCCAATTTAAATACAACGACATTCAAGAAAACAAATTTGTTCTTACCGACAAATGTACCGATCCTATTGCAGCACTTCGCTGGGCAGATACTTTCTATACAATGGAAGGCTATCTTCAATATCAATATGGTGATAATCTAGAGGGCAATGATTTTGTTTTAAATCCAGAAGGCAAAGTTGGCTTAAACGGCGAACCTGCATTGTTTGAAGTGCTAAATCATTATTCGGCAGAACCTCAAAACCACGACTGGCAAGACTGTGGTTTGATTTTCGCTCCTGAATACATTCGTTTTGGCGAAGCTACCGATGCTGATGTAGATATTGCAACATCTGCTGGTTTAGAAAAATTATTATTAGAAGAAACAAAAAACAAATGTGAACCCTATGCTCAAGACCCGGCAACTCAATTTGATGTTATTCCTAATAGAGTAAAATTAACTGCTGAAGAGACAGACGAAGTACAAACTACTGCAGTTGAATTAGAATCTTATATCGAAAGCAACATTATTGGTTTTATCAACGGTTCTTTAGATGTGAACTCTGATGAAGCATGGAACAGTTACCTAGAAGGCTTTAACAAAATTGGCTTACCTAAATATTTGGAAATCTATCAAACAGCTTGGGACCGTCAATTAGGTAAATAATCCTT
>CAZEIB010000309.1:0-313 GCA_964511785.1 uncultured Oscillospiraceae bacterium | reverse complement strand
AACTGGAGCCTACTTAGGTGGGCTCCAGCTTCTTAAATGGAAGCATGATTGTTAGAAAAGGAAAGGATGCTCATCATGTCAATGAAAACTGTAAATGCGCCTAACAAGCGTTCCAACCGCATCAAAAACAACAACTGGCAATTTTGGCTTATTATTGCCTTGCCATTAATATATGTAGCCATATTTTTATATGCGCCCATGGGGGGAATTGTATTATCCTTTGTTAACTACAGCCCTAAAAAAGGAGTGTTTGGTAGTCCCTGGGTAGGGTTTAAATGGTTTGAACAATTTTTAACTACTCCTTCCGGCCTTA
>CAZEIB010000308.1:0-2366 GCA_964511785.1 uncultured Oscillospiraceae bacterium | reverse complement strand
AGGGAGGTCAAAAAATGAAACTAACAAAAATTAAAATTAGAAATTTATTTGGAATCAAGGAATATGAAGCAGACGGGAAGTCTGTAGAGCTAAGTGGTAAAAATGGTACAGGCAAGACGTCCGTTATAGACGCTATTAGACTAGCACTTACTAACAAAAGCGAACGTGATTATATAGTCAGAAGCGGAGAAACAGAGGGAGAAATTTTAATCGAAACCGACAGTGGGTTGAAAATCCATAGAAAGCCAAGAACCCAACAGACAGATTATAAATCCGTTAAGCGAAATGGCGCAGAGATAGCCAGTCCAGAAGCATTTTTAAAAGATATATTTACACCCTTACAACTGAATCCAGTTGAATTTATGCAGATGGATAAAAAACATCAGAACGGATTAATTTTGGATATGATTGAATATGACTGGTCACTACAAACTATTAAAGATTGGTTTGGAGAAATCGTGCCAGACATTGATTATGAGCAAAACATATTACAAGTATTAAATGATATCCAAGCTGAAAAAGGCTATTACTTCCAAAAAAGACAAGAAATAAACAGGGATATAAGAAATAAAAGAGCAATCGTTGAAGAAATTGGCCAAGAAATACCTGAAGGTTATCAAGCAGAAAAATGGGAAGAAGCAAGTCTCAATGAAATCTACACCAAAATCGAAAGAATTAGAAAAGAAAACGAGACTATCGAAAAAGCCAAAAGGCTCATTGAAAACCGCAACAATAAAGTGAGAAGTTTTGAGGCAGAAAAGGAGATCTCCATATCAGCCCTAGACCGCGAATTTAACTCTAGAAGCAATTGTATTGATAAGGACATAGAAACCCTTAAGTCACAGATAAAAGCCTTAGAAACAGAGAAAAATGGACTTACAGAGAAGAAACAAGACAAGTTATCTGTCATTGAAAATGAGTACAAGGCAAATGTTGCTAAGTATGATGCAGAGGTAGAAGAATATCAAGAATACGCAAATGCAGAGCCTAAGAATTATTCTAGCCTTCAAGAAGAAGCCGAAAATACAGAAAGAATGAAATCTCATGTTAACGAGTATAGGAGAATGGTTAGCCTTCAAGGGGATGTTGAAGACCTTCAAGATAAATCTGAAGCCTACACAAGGAAAATCGAAAAGGCAAGAGCATTACCTGGTGAGATATTAGAAACAGCCACAATCCCAATTAAGGGATTAACTGTAAAAGATGGCATACCACTAATAAATGGATTGCCAATATCAAATCTAAGTGATGGTGAAAAATTAGACTTATGCATAGATGTGGCCATACAAAAACCTAACGGGTTGCAAATAATTTTGATTGATGGGGTAGAAAAACTATCAACCGACTTAAGAAACAAGTTGTATCAAAAGTGCAAGAGTAAAGGGTTGCAGTTTATCGCAACACGCACGACTGACGATGAAGATTTAACAGTAGTTGAACTATAGGGAGGGTAATAAGTATGAACAATGAAATTATTGATCAAGGAGGCTTCAAACCATCAAAAAATACACAAACAGAAATGATGGTGTCAAGGCAGGCACAAGAAGTTCAGGCCGCTATGGTAATTGCTAAAAAGTTCCCGCGTGATGAATATGATGCAATAGAACGAATAAAAAGATCGTGCCAGAGACAGACATTAGCAGAACAGGCGGTGTATTCCTATCCAAGAGGCGGGCAAAACGTGACTGGACCATCTATTAGATTAGCGGAAGCACTGGCCCAATCTTGGGGCAATATAGATTATGGAATTATCGAACTAGAGCAGAAAGATGGTAGTTCTGAAATGATGGCTTATGCGTGGGATTTAGAAACTAACACAAGAGTTACAAAAATATTTGCAATTGAACACAAAAGAGACACGCGAAAAGGCTCTTACAAATTAACAGACAGTAGAGATATTTATGAAATTACAGCTAATTTTGGGGCTAGAAGAATGAGAGCCTGTATTCTTGGAGTTATTCCCGGCGATGTAGTGGATATGGCAGTTGACGAATGCAAAGAAACACAAAAAAAGGGATATGGAGAACTTCCAAGCCAAGAAAAAATTGCAAAAATTGAAAAACTGTTTAAGAAAGATTTTGGAGTTACTAAAGCGCAACTTGAAGAATACTCAGGCAGAAACCTTGCAGAATGGGGAACAGAAGAGTGTACCGACCTTTGGGGCGTTTATACAGCCTTAAAAAATGCACAGGCAAAAGTTGAAGATTATTTCAAAAAGGAAGAAGCAGTAGATCCATTTAAAGATATTAAATCAAAGAAAAATGAAGATGCGGGGGGGGAGAGATTATAGATGTTGATAACTAATGAGAACTATTTTAGCAAAGAAGCAAGCCAAGAATACTTAAGTGTATCTCAATACAAAAACT
>CAZEIB010000307.1:0-2371 GCA_964511785.1 uncultured Oscillospiraceae bacterium | reverse complement strand
AGAAATTCTCTTGGGCTATTTCTTTTTGGTGCACTTCAGTTTACAATCTACCGTATCAAAAACCCAACTTGCCTTTTTTTGAATATCAAAGGCTTCAAAATACTTTTCTTCAAGGGGAATCCACTGGTTAATAAAAAGCTTTAACATTTCATCGCCATTACGCTTTTTCAGGCGCTTTAACTGTATATCATAAGGCACTGTCATAAAAACGGCTTTGTCATAATAATTTCCAAAGACAGGTTGTAAACTGTAGGAGCCCTCTACAATGTAAAAGGGGCTTTTTTTAAGGGGAAAGGCTTCTTTTAGTTGTTGTTTTTGGCAATCAAAGGGCTGAATAAAGGCAGGCCTTCCCTCTTTAATAGGGGTAAGTACTTCTTCTTTCACCCGCTCGTAATGGACATTGCCCCCGGGGGCAGCAAGGCGGGAAGAGGTTTTCATAGTGTGGGGGATAAAATAATCATCCATATGAATTACTTCACTTTGAGGATATACTTGATGAAGCCAAGTGGCCAAGGTAGATTTTCCGCTGCCACAGCGGCCCTCTATGGCTAATATAAAGGGGCTTTTATTATGGGGATTTTGAAGTTGTTCTTCGATGGAGTGAAGTAAAGGGGCAAAAAGAGCCCCCTGCCAGCCTACTACACGGTAATGAGGCTGATAATGGTTTCTAAAAACTTGGCTATGGTGAAGGTTGGGGTAGCCCCTGTGTTCATAGTGCTCAATAAAGTCAAGGCTTTTGCTAGGGGTTAAAGGAAGAAGGTTTTCTTTTAAATCTTTTTTCAACAGTTCTATTTGATGGATTAAAGGGGCTATGGAAGAAACTTCTGTACTTTCCAGCATAAAAAGCCTTGCAAGGGTTTTACTTGAAAGGCTTTTACTATTTTTACTGTTTAGGTGAAGGCGAAAACGGTGGTTTCCAATAGATTCCCATAAAGGGGTATGTAAAAGAGGGGCTAAGCCTTCCCTTTCTTCTTCAATGGCCTTTAAAGCAACAGAAAAAGAAGGGGCACTGTGGCCAGTGCCCAACTGTTGCTGATAAAGAAGTTTGATTACATCTTCAATACCCATAGGAGGGTATTTGCTGAAATGTTCTTGTAATAAAGTAAGCTGGTTCATTTAAGGTTTTTCATTCCTTTGGTGTTGTTGATTAAAAGCACAATAGGGGGAATAATGACAATTTGAATAATAATGCCTACAATGGCGCTAACAAAGGCCCCTGATAGGAAAACAGCCCAGCCGAAGGGATTGTCGCCACGGGTGGAGATAATGGCTTTTACAGCTCCCCAAACTCCTCTGCCTAGCAACATGTGTACATAGTTTTGCCCTTTTTTAGGAAAAAAACGAGAGATAGGGGTAAAGGTGGGGCTTGAAAACAGCCCTGCAAATAAGCCGTAGGCAGCCAGTTCAAATTCCATGGCAATTAAAGTATCCCCTGCAGGCATGCCTGAAATTAAGGTAGAGATAAGAGGAGTTAAAAAGCCGCTTAACATACCGTACTTAGGGCCACAAATAAAGCCACAAAGAAGAATGGGAATGTGCATAGGCAACAACATTCCTCCTCCTTGGAAACCGAAAAACATATGTACCAAGCGCCCCAATACCACCCCTATAGCCACAAAAAGACCAGATAAAACCATTTGTTTTACTTCTCCGCGTTTCATAAAAACATCCTTTCAAAATAAAAATACAAAAAATGCTTCATGCAAAAGCGGTTCTGCCTTCTTGACAGCCATGTAATGTAGAGGGAAGGGTGTATTCAGCTTCTTACTGAAAATGTAAAATTAGTATAGCGAAAAAGGGAAAAACTGTCAAACATAGTTGAAACTCTCTTCTTTGATTTTAACCTCTTTTCAAAAGGAATCAAGCTGCTGTTTTTATTTGATATTGCCTATCTCGCTCTTGTAGCTTCCAGCGAGGGTATTGTCCTTTTTTATCCTTCAACCTGTTCTTATCTATAAGTGAGGCATTGCCTCCTTATTTCAACCACCAAAACACATGTTTTTCTTTTCAACCATCCAACATGTTCTTATCATTTCTTTTCGCCTCTTTCAGCCTTATAATCCCAAAAGGGCTTTGCGATCGCCCTTTGGAAACCTTTGCGGAACAAAAAGTAAAAGGCTTACGTTGTGCATTACAATGAATTTCATGTAATGAACTTTCCTTTTCTTTTAAATGATACCTATAAAGAACCAAGGTTTACCTAGGGCAAAATATGGTATAATAAAGCCCTTGAAAGGAGTTTTAGTAGTGCCAAGCTTTACAGATAAATGGATTTTAAGAAACGAAGAGATCTCAAGCCCTAAAGGCCGAAAAAATATCAGCGTTTTTGCAGCCTTACTGGGCACAGTTGTGAATATATTATTAGGTGCCA
>CAZEIB010000306.1:0-2379 GCA_964511785.1 uncultured Oscillospiraceae bacterium | reverse complement strand
TTTTTCCCGTGTTTCATTCTATTTCCTCCTACGTGGTACAAGCGGCTTTAGCCTCCCACTTTGATCACCTAAGTGTTATTCTTCTACAGTAATTCCCATACTTCTAGCAGTACCTGCAACCATACGCATAGCGCTTTCAACACTGGCTGCGTTTAAGTCGGGCATTTTTGTAGTAGCAATTTCCCGTACTTGGTCTTGAGTTAATTTGGCAATTTTTGTTTTATTAGGTACAGCACTGCCGCTTTCAATATTCAAGGCTTTTTTAATTAATACAGGAACTGGTGGTGTTTTTGTAATAAAAGTAAAACTTCTATCTGCATAAACAGTAATTACAACAGGAATTAACAATCCCCCTTGTTTTGCAGTTCTGTCGTTAAATTCTTTACAAAAACCGGGAATGTTTACACCATGTTGACCTAATGCAGGTCCAATTGGTGGTGCAGGAGTTGCTTTACCAGCAGGTACCTGCAGTTTAATAAGAGCCATTACTTTCTTTGCCATTTTGATGGCACCTCCTAACAAATGTGGTAAGACGGAATTTTTTATTCCTCCCACGCATAGTTTCATCTATGCATATCTCATTGAAAGGTTAAACCCTTTCGACTTGATCCATGTCAACTTCTACTGACATTTCTCTACCAAGAAACATTTTTACTTGCACTTTTAGTTTTTGACGAACTGTATCAACATCTTCTACAAAACCATTAAAGTTCTCTAAGGGACCCGATAAAATACGTACCTCTTCTCCAATTGCAATAGCAAATTCAACAGAAGGTCTATCTGTTTGAAGCATCATACGTACTTCATCTTCTGTAAGAGGTACAGGCTTACTGTCAGGGCCTACAAACCCGGTAACCCCTCTAGTATTTCTAACCAAGTACCAACTTTCACTGGTTTCTATCATCTTAACTAAAACATATCCGGGATAAATTTTTCTTTGTGATTTGACACGTCGTCCATTTTTGATTTCTACAACATCTTCCATGGGAACTTGTATTTCAAAAATTAAATCTTGCATACCGTTGTTTTCAACAGATTTTTCAAGATTGTCCTTCACTTTGTTTTCGTACCCTGAATAAGTATGGACTACATACCAACAAGGTTGTTTATTATTATCAGGCACAATCATTCTCCTTAAACAAAATCACAGTAAACAATTACATCAACAAGTCAATTAAAGAAGTAGCTCCCAAGTCTAGCAAACCAATAACTACGCCCATGAATACCATAAACAATAATACAACGGTTGTATAGTTGATTAAATCTTTACGGCTTGGCCATGTAACTTTTTTAAGTTCTCGCCACATGTTAACAAAAGGCGTAGCAATACGGCGTGGCAAAACTTTAAACCAATGAATTAGACGACTGAAAAAAGATTTTTTCCCAGTTTTTTTATTTTTCTCGCCTGCCATGACCTACACATCCTTGTTAATTATTTTGTTTCCTTATGGGGTGTATGTTTTTTACAAAAACGACAATACTTGGAAAGTTCAATACGTTCTGTAGTATTCTTTTTATTTTTATTGGTGTTGTAATTTCGCTGTTTACACTCTGTACATGCTAATACAACTCTTGTACGAACAACACTTGCCATTTTGGCACCTCCTGACTGACTATATAGGTTTTCCTATAACGGTCAATATAAAGTATAGATGATTGGTTGCGGATATCCGCAACCAATCATGAAATGAATTAGGCAACAACTTTAGCAACAACACCGCTACCTACTGTACGGCCACCTTCACGAATAGCAAAGCGTAGTCCTTGTTCAATAGCAATAGGGGTAATTAAGTTGATTTCCATTTGGATGTTATCACCGGGCATTACCATTTCTACCCCTTCAGGTAGTTTGATGTTCCCGGTTACGTCAGTTGTTCTAAAGTAGAACTGAGGACGATAACCGTTAAAGAATGGAGTATGACGGCCACCTTCATCTTTGGTTAATACATACACTTCGCCCATGAAGTTGGTATGTGGTTTAATTGTACCGGGCTTTGCCAGCACTTGACCACGTTGGATTTCCTCACGCTGTACACCACGTAGTAATACCCCAATGTTATCTCCGGCTTCTGCCTGATCTAACAGTTTACGGAACATTTCTACACCGGTAACTACTACGTTACGGGCTTCATCCATTAAACCTACAATTTCTACTGTGTCGTTTACTTTAACAACACCACGTTCTACACGACCTGTGGCTACTGTACCACGACCGGTTATGGAGAATACGTCTTCTACAGGCATTAAGAAAGGTTGATCTACTGCTCTTTCAGGAGAAGGGATATAGTCATCTACTGCTGCCATTAACTCTAAAATGGGTTTGGTGGCTGCATTATCTGCTACGTCGGTTCCCCCGCCTTGTACATATTCCAAAGCTTT
>CAZEIB010000305.1:0-2389 GCA_964511785.1 uncultured Oscillospiraceae bacterium | reverse complement strand
TTTCTTTTGAAACTAATACTTCTAAAGCTTTTTCCCACCGCATTGCCAAAAGAAGAGTTTCGTTTTCAAAATGTAAATTTTTAATGTTTTGTTCAATAGTTATTGTTGCATTTCGGTTTATCTCTACTAAAACAGCATTTTGGGCACCTCTGCTAATACTTTCAAGGGCCAAAGCTCCACTACCTGAAAACAAATCCAAAACACAAACATTTATCATACGAAATTGCAATATATTAAATAAAGATTCTTTCACTTTATCAAGGGTTGGACGTGTATTTTCTCCTTTAGGAGTCATCAGTTTTTTTGACTTTGCTTCTCCACCAATAATCCTCATTTATGCCAACCGCTCCGGTTCTTTTGTTTTTTGTACTTTCTTTTTCTTCTTCCGTTTCTTTTTCTTGCTTTGAGCAATGTTGCTATGTATCATTGCTCTAATTTTCTTCCCTCGTAAATAACCAAGAGCATAACCCGTTGGAACAATTAATACAAATAAAGGGGTCAGCCTTTCTAGCAAAAGGCCACTACTACCGCTTTCAAAAACACTAAATATAGGCAAAACACTTGCCCTTACAATCATTCGTACTACATCTAGCCACTGTATTCCTCTTTCAATACTATAGTAAGCCAAGCCTTGGCCTATTGGTGAATCTACTGTGTAACCTTGTGCCCAACTTGGAAGCACCCCTAAAGTATATGGCTGCTCTTTGGTGAAAACAGCAAGAACTACCGCCAAAATGAAAAACACACTGGCTCCTAAATATGCAATAAAAAAACCTTTCAAAGGATGAAAAGAGCGATTCTCCTCATCAATATTACTACTTTTTCCTTCTTCTTTTCGTAGATATACAATTTCTCCCAAGGCAGCATCGCTTTCCCCGTCAGAAGTTCCTGTCATCATTAATAGCCCTGAAGCAATGAGTATTAATACAGTATTAAATAAAAGGCGTAATATAAAGCTATCTACCATGAACATTGGCCCAAATATCATATATAATACCGTTACTAAGACTAAAGATCCAAAAACTTTCAATCCTCTTTTGATAACTGATTTTTCAACAATTTTTCCCTGGTAAATCGGTTTTTTTATCACTTGAGGTTTTCGTTTTTTCTTTTCATTCATATACAACCCTCTTTAATTCTGCACTTTGATTATTTCTTTCGTTTCAATGATGTATTTTACCAAAAAATCTGTTTTTTCGCAAGGAAAGCCCTTTTGAACTTGTTGCGTTAATACAAGTGCTGCAGTGACCCCTCTTGTTTTAGGTAGGTAGCGGTCGTAATAACCGCCTCCTTGTCCTAAACGGTTTCCTTTTAAATCTATTGCCAAAGCTGGAACAAAAATTAGATCAAGGGAAAAAGGAGTTGCTTTTTCTTCTTCCCCAGTGGGTTCCAAAATTCCAAAAGGTCCTTTTATTCTCTTTTCTAAATCTTTTACTTGGAAAAAACCCATTTTCCCAAACGGAAAGGTTTTAGGCAAAAAAAGCTGTTTTTTTTCTTTCAAAATACTTTCTAATAAAGGAGCCGTTTCGATTTCCTTTCCCATAGAAGAAAAACAAGCTATTCTTTTAGCCTGCTTAAAAACTTCCCATTCTTTAATCTGTTGTAAAACTTTCTCCCCTTGATCTTTCTGGTCTTCAACTTCTTCCATTATTTTTCTCATTTTTTTTCGCCAGTTTGCTTTTGCTTCCATTTTGTCTCTTTCATCCCTGCTATTTTTTTCAATTGATTCTAACATCCTATTTTTATTTTTAATCTATATATTCTTTTACTACCCTATTGGTAGGAGATAGGAGGATTTCATAACTAATGGTATTCCCCCATGTTGCCAAGTCTTCTGCCGTAATTTCCTCATTTCCCTGTTTTCCCATCAACATTACTTCATCTCCAATGGCAAGATCCTCTATCTGTGTTACATCAATCATCGTCTGATCCATACAAATGTTTCCAAGTACTTTCGCTTTGTGCCCCTTAACCAATACATAACTTTTATTAGAAAAACTTCTTAAATATCCATCTCCATAGCCAATACCGATTGTTGCAACTTTTGTACTTCTATCTGTTATAAAGGTTCCTCCGTAACCAATTGCTTCTTTAGGTGACAATACTTTTATATAAGTTACTTTACTCTTCCATTCCATTGCCTGATGAAATAAAACCGAAGTTTTAACCGGGGAATAGCCATATAGCCCAATTCCCACCCGTACCATATCTAAATGACTTTGAGGCAAAGATAAAGTAGCCGCTGTATTTGCTCCGTGAATTAAAACTTCTCTCCCAAAGGTTTGACTACAAATTTCTTTAAAAGTAGTCAGTTGTTCTTTCGTATGCTCAGAGTCTTCATCAGCCTTAGAAAAATGAGTAAAAGCCCCAGTAACTTTAATATGTTCAC
>CAZEIB010000304.1:0-2391 GCA_964511785.1 uncultured Oscillospiraceae bacterium | reverse complement strand
GGATCAATGGCTGTCTATTTACCATTAATCAATTTTGCGAACTTTAGTATACACTACCAAGAAAACCAAGAAAGGCCTTGGAGAAATGAATTTTCATTTATTTAAGAGATAGATTAATTTTATTTCTTTGCTTTCTTTATGCTTTTATAAATACATCTTTTTAGGGTGTTAAATCAAAACTGTGATTAGGAAGAAGAGATGGGGAAAGCTTATGAGTGCCTACTCATTGGCGCCATTGACAAAAAAGCCTGTAAAAGCTATGATAATCAAGGAGTATAAAGGCTGAGAGGAGCGATTGGATGTCAACATTAACCATGGAAAAAGTGGTAGCCTTATGTAAAAATAGAGGCTTTGTTTTTTCAGGATCGGAAATATACGGAGGGCTGGCAAATACTTGGGATTACGGCCCTTTAGGGGTAGAATTTAAAAACAATGTAAAAAAAGCTTGGTGGAAAAAATTTGTACAAGAAAGTAAAACCAACGTAGGTTTAGATGCAGCCATTTTAATGAACCCTGCTGTTTGGGTGGCTTCTGGCCATGTGGGTAACTTTAACGATCCTTTAATGGATTGCAAAAATTGTAAAGCCCGCTTTAGAGCGGATAAATTAATTGAAGATTTTATGTATAAAAAAGGGGAAGAAGTGCAGGCTGACGGCTGGGATAACAAAAAAATGGAAGAATTTATTGCTGAAAACAACCTTCCTTGCCCCAGCTGTGGAAAACACGATTTTACCCCTATTCGTAAATTTAATATGATGTTTAAAACCTTTCAAGGGGTAACAGAAGATTCCGCTAGCGAAATTTACCTGCGCCCTGAAACAGCTCAAGGGATTTTTGTAAACTTTAAAAACGTAGCTCGTTCCACCCGTAGAAAAATGCCCATGGGGGTGGCCCAAATTGGTAAATCTTTTAGAAATGAAATTACCCCAGGGAACTTTATTTTTAGAACCCGTGAGTTTGAGCAAATGGAATTGGAGTTTTTCTGTAAGCCGGGTACAGATTTGGAATGGTTTGAATACTGGCGCAACTACTGTAAACAGTGGCTACTTGATTTAGGGATTAAAGAAGACTACCTTCGTTTGCGGGACCATGACAAAGAAGAGTTAAGCCACTATTCCGTTGCCACTACCGACTTTGAATTTTTATTTCCCTTCGGTTGGGGAGAGTTATGGGGTATTGCCGATAGAACGGATTTTGACCTTAAGAGCCATATGGAACACAGTGGGGAAAACATGGAATATTTAGACCCTATTACAGGGGAAAAATACATTCCCTATGTGGTAGAGCCCTCTGTTGGGGTAGATCGATTGGTGTTAACCTTTTTATGTAATGCCTATGAAGAAGAGGAAATGGAAAAGGGAGATGTACGTACCGTACTTCGTTTTCACCCTGCATTGGCTCCTTTTAAGGCAGCAGTATTACCCCTTCAAAAAAACAAATTGGGAGACTTGGCCAGTGAGGTTCATGGGGAATTGTCTAAATACTTTATGGTGGATTATGACGAAACTGGGTCCATTGGTAAACGGTACCGCAGGCAGGATGAAATTGGAACCCCCTTATGTATTACTGTAGATTTTGATACCCAAGAAGATGGCACTGTAACTGTACGGGATAGGGATACCATGGAACAGGAAAGGGTAGCCATTGCCGATTTACCTAGATACATTGAAAAAAGAATGATGTTTTAAAAAAATTTTTAATAAAACAAAGTCTTTCTTTTGATGTTTTCTTTTGATAAAGGAAGAAATCTGATAGCATAAAACACCACAAAAAAGGTGTGGAATCTGTCCACACCTTTTTTGTGGTGTTTTATGCTTTAATTTATTGTTATAGTCAGCCTAATTGAAAGTAGTATGAAGCAAATTAGGTTACTATGTTTTGTGAAAGATTGCGAAAGAGTCAAAGGGCAATCGCAAAGTCCTTTTGGGAGTTGCAGGCTTGAAAGAGGAAATTGAGAAATAAAAAACGAGTTAGATGGATTGCTTGGGGAAGACTTGTGCTTTGGTGGGTGGAAGAAGGAAAGTTTATTGAGCGAGGTTTATTGTAGTGCTTAGCTTAGGTCTTTTACTTTTTGTTCCGCGAAGGTTTCCAAAGGGGGATCGCAAAGCTCTTTTGGGGTTACAAGAGTGAGAGGGATAACAAGAAATGATAAGAAATAACTTGGATGGTTAAAAAGAAAAAGTTGTGTTTTAGTGAGGGAAATAAGGAAAGTTCATTGAATGAAATTTATTACAATGCTTAGCTTAAGGCTTTTGCTTTTTTTCTGCGAAGATTTCCAAAGGGCGATCGCAAAGCCCTTTTGAAGCTACAAGAGTGAGAGGGATAACAAGAAATGATAAGAACAGCTTTGATGATTTGCAGGAGAAAAGTTATCTTTAGTGGGTGAAAGTA
>CAZEIB010000303.1:0-2415 GCA_964511785.1 uncultured Oscillospiraceae bacterium | reverse complement strand
ACCGCCTCCTGGGTACCTGTGCCAAACTTGCCATCAACGCCTACCTTGCCCACGTCATACTTTAAGTCAATTAGCCGCTGCTGCAGCTCACCCACAAAGGATCCCGTGTCGTTTTTGCGCAGGGTAGGGTAGCCCTTATTTGGTGTCTCCGTCACAACCTCACCTCCTTTGGTGCTGTAATCAATGTGCTTGCTGTAGGCAACATAGCGGTTTTTGGTGCTAAGGCTGTTAATCCGGGTCACTCCGTCAACAGTGCCGCTTTTGGTGCAGTGCATCAGCCAGCCATAGCCTAAGTAGTAGTACACATGGCTATAATCCCGCAAATCCCCGTTATGATACTTACCACCAGGTTGATAGTTGCCGGGCAGGTTGTAGCTGCTGGCCCCCGGCTCTTTGCCTGTAAATACCCACATCCCCGGCTCTAATTGGCCCATGGCTGTAAAGGGCTTAAGCTCCGTTACCGTATACCGGGCGGCGTAGTTGGTGCCCCTAATGTATGGCCAGGCAAACCCCGCCTCTCGAAAGGCACCAATCCCAAGGCCGATACAGTCGCACACTCCGTTCAGGCCCACGCCGCTAATTTGGTACCTGGGCTGCAAGGTCTCAATAGCCACCAGGCCCCGAATAAAAGCATCTACTGTAACCTTTTTCGCCACCAAAACCACCTCTTGTCTATGTCCTGTAGACTAAACTTGCCGTCACTTCCGGCGGGTTACTTCGCAAAATGGTTCTATTCCGAAGGAACTTCCGGCACTTCCTCACCCTGCTCCTCGCCCGTACCAAACGTGCGCCAGTTCCAATCCCCGTTTTCCTTTCTGCTGTTTGCAATCATAAATCCCATACCAGATAGCATCATAGCAGAAGAATCGTCTATTGTTGTAAATATAATGTTCCCCTGCTCATCTGTTGTCCACCCGCTTGACACAGATAACATTTTTTGTGTATTAGCATCAATAGCACCCTTTAATAAATCCATAGGGATTGACCCATCTTTTTCTATGGACTTTGCCCTATCAATAATTTCTTTACGCTCATTTAATACATTAACTATTTCAGAGATTCTCGTTAATATGGAGCTGTAAGTAGATGCTGTAACACTCAGTTCAGAAGATGATACTTTAATTGTGCTGTTCTCATATTCTGGGATATGTTCTTCTATCTCTTCTACATATGTCTTATACTTTTTATCGTTCTCATCACTAGATAAGTTATTATCTAATATGTTTGCTACACTGTTTAATCTACAATGATCAAGCAAGTCACCGCTATCATCAATATTGCCATTATATTCTTTAAAATTATGAATAATATTTTTATATGATATTGTATACTTTTCCTCTGGTTGGGATAGCCTTTTAAGGACCTCTAGTGACTGGTCATACAATGATTGTTCTTGCCCTATTGTATAGTCACTATCAAACCATTCGCCCTCGTTTAACATTTCTCCCATATCAGAAGCAAACTTAATCTCTATATTAGAAAGAACGTTTGTTTGATAATCCAAGCTATCTTTCGCTGTCTTATATTTTATAAGAAAATCATTATAAAGAGAAGCAAACTCATCGCTCAGCATGCTGAGAGCGTCCTCCATTTTTTCCTGGTATACAGCTATCTGATTCTGGATGTTCTCTATTTTCTTTTCGTTTGTTTCTTTTTCTAGGTCTGAATTAAAGTTGTCTATCATTGTTTGATAGGTTTCTATCGCAATATCAATACCGCCAAACTTGCCACCAGGCTTCCTATCAAAAAAAGCAATAGCTACATCAGATGGCTGGATAGTCATTCCAGAAACATATTCCCTTATTTCCACCTTTTTTGTTGTATTGTTTTGTATGAAAACCCTGTTACCATGCTCAATTTTTTTATTGTCTGTGTTTAAAAACTCAATATAAGGAATATCAAATTGTGACACAGAACTATAGGCAGCGGCGGCCGTTTGTCCGATGCTCCCAACAATATCAGACTCCGCTCTTATGTAATCTTCTCTGTATAGCTTTATGTGCTCATAATTAAAGGTAATATCTTCTAAATACTTGTCATAAATCTGCTGATGCTCAGATGTGAATACGCCAATCTCTCTATAATAATCAAAGTTTAAAATAAATGGGGCACCAGTGGGGTTGATTTCATCTATCCCAACAAATCCTAAATCATCGTATGCTCCTTTTACATATAGTTTTGTTATTATATCTCTCACATTTGTTTCTATTTTTAAAGAAGACAGATTGGTGGTGATGGATAGGTCTATTGAATTTTCCTTCACGCTCATCGCTCTTATGTCTACAGTTTTTGTTTCTCCATTATAAACTGGGTACCCATTAAATTTTTCACACAACATTGAAATCAAAGAATAAGTGTTTTCATTGCCTTCCGTTTTGATGCTTCTTATTTTTTCCGTTTCTCCGTCTTCCTCAT
>CAZEIB010000302.1:0-2421 GCA_964511785.1 uncultured Oscillospiraceae bacterium | reverse complement strand
CCTTTGCCCACTTCGGTTATTTCCGTTGCCCCAGAATCGAGGTTTAAGCATAAAAAAAAGAGCCTACCAGATAAACTGATAGGCAAAATATGTAAATACAAAAACTCTTCTCGTTTATTTTAAAATGAATCTTCTATTTGAAAATAATATTTTTTATTCCTTCCCTTCCCCTTTATCCGCCTTATCCTTAGCCTGTTCCAGAAACTCCTTCAATTTTTTCGGCACAGGAACATCCGCTAAAGCAAGGTTTTCAAGTACAGACAGGGTTTCATTGGCCACATAAAACCAGGCAATAGCCAAGATTATGGAGATGGATCCGATAATCTGGATGCGAACCCCCACTTTGACAAAGTCTGAGAAAAAAGCCTTTGTTTTCTGGCTAACTCACATTTTCTCATGTATGGTTATGAAAAAGAAACTATATTCCACTGAACCTGTTGATTGTTCAGGGTGATGTTTGCAACAAGACCTTTTTTTGGAAAAAGCCTTCAGCTTTTTTTCTTTTTTGGGAAGCTTCAATAAAACGTTGCATCTCCTCAAGGTAGAAAAAAGAGATGCTGGCAGTAATGGTTTTTTTGTTTTTTTCTGATACCATAAAAACATCATATCCTCTCCTACACCTATCTTGTCTTGGAGATCACTTGTTGGTTGAAAACAGCGTCGTTCTTTCCATCTAGCTTTGCTTGAAAAAAATTGCTTATTTATTTCTTCCAGCTCCAAGATAATGGTGATGATCTGACGGTTGTTATCTATGCAAAACAAAAGTTTCCAAAGAAAAGGTAAAGCACACAAAACCCTCTCTTTCTTCAAAAATAACTATAAAGGAGATTTAACATGAGAAGAAAAAATCTTATACTGTGTTTAATATTGCTAGGAACCTTGCTTCTGCCCTGTTACGATGCAAGCGCACAGACCGAATTACTAGGCACATGGCACCTGCTTGAAGCCAGAAGCGAAGAAACCCTTTTTTTGCTGGCTGACGAAGCCCGTGCACTCACCCTCACCCTGCTTGAAGGTGGAAAAACCGAGGGATCTTTTTTTACGAATGTCTTAAAAGATGAAGCTCCTTTTCTTTGGGAACTGACAGGACGTAGAATAACCATGACGAGTAAAAATAACATGGTGGAAGGAATACTAGACAAAGAAAAAATGCAGCTCCTTTTGGAGGACCTTTTGGTCACCTGTGTACAGGATTTATCCCAAGGGGGCTTTACCCCTTTGTACCCCCCTGCTCTTCCTTTGCCCCAAGAAGATTTTTACGGAACGTGGGCCTATGATGCTACCTACCAACTTGGTCAAACCTATACACCCATCCCTTTAGCAGACTATTCTCCCACCAAAGAATACGGTAATTATCTAAACTACCCGGCACGCCCTCCTCTATTTTTTGAAGATTTTGAAATCACCATAGATGAAACAAACCTCACCCTGACCTTGAAAAACCAACAGTGGGTGTGTCCCTATACCTATCACGGGGATTTTCTGCTGGTGGACGATGAAATTTTTACGTCCGTTATCAAAGTGTTCCTCCACGAGAAAGACCTTCTTTCTCTCTTCCAAGTAGATGACAACCCCACGGATCTCTTAACCATGCCCTTAGGCACTCCTTTTTATGCCCGGATTCCCCAATAATCTTCCCCCTTTTATCATTAAAAAGGCTGTATATCGGCAACACAAAATAGGAAGAATTCAGCGACTTCCCTATGCTGCCCCACAGAAAGGATGGCTTACTTTGAAAAAAATCAGCAACATATTATTAACCTTAGCCCTGCTTTTGACTACCCTTTTCCCCTTGTTTGTCCTTGGAGAGGGAAAAAGCACATTGGTTCCCCAACCTTTTTTCACGGAAATTGACAAAGAAAATATTGAAATGGATCTGCTGATAGACTTGTTCCCTTCCCAGATGGATGACCAGCCCTATCAAGAAGCAAGTGACCTGGCAAACGCGGACTATGCTAGTAGAAAAGCGCTACTTCCCACCTTCGTCCGATTCACCTTGAAAGATAAAAAGGAATATTTGTCAACTGCCCTAAAAGAAGGGTTTACCCTAGAGGATATACGCGTGTTCTCCCAATCTCCCGATGGAAATTATTACCTGGGTTGGATAAAAGACCAGGTACCTTTTTTGTACCATGTTCCTACGGGAAAGACCACCCCTGTCCTCTTTTCCTCTGAGGTAGGACTAGACGAGAACTTAACCTACGCAGTGGAAAGAACCTTTTACGAGCCTTCCTCCAACCCCGACATTCCCTCCCACCGGGCCTCTTTGATCTTTTTTTGGTCCCCCGATAGTCGATACATGACCGTGCGAGACCTTTTGGGGCGAGCACAGTTTGTTTTAGATACCCAAACCACTTCCTTAGAAGGGTTTTTCATGGTGGATCACACCCTAAGCGATTCTTACACGTATTGGCGTTCCAT
>CAZEIB010000301.1:0-2425 GCA_964511785.1 uncultured Oscillospiraceae bacterium | reverse complement strand
AGAATAATTAAGATATGAGTTTATAGGGATCTCATAGTAAAAAACTAAATATAAGGAGGTAGTTTAGATGAAAAAAGAAACTACAAAAGCTGTTAAGCCAACAATTTCAGTTGTAAAATCAAAGGCAGTGCCTTCTTTAGTCAAAGACCAGTGACTAAAATCATACCCAGGTCGAGTTGGGTTTGCTGGTTGAACAATTAAATTTCCCTCATTAACTAACTGTGGCTCAACAGTAGAGCCATCTGTAATAAAAAATACAGTGTATTGGTCTGTTAAAATAGGAAATAATTGAATGTCCTCCTCAATGGTTTGGGTCCCAAAGTCAAAGGGCGTTGTTTCATTTTCCTTTTTCCATCCTGTTAAAACTTTACCGGGTACAACGCTAACTTGCGGTGCTTCCGATTCGTCAATTTTCTCTCCATGCTTTACGCTAAGAGATTTTAGAATTTGCCCACTTCCACCTTCTTGGGTAGAAACATCAAAAAAATGAACCAACCATTCGCTACGATAAACCGCTGTAAGGTCTATATTTTGATTTATAGCTGTTTTGAAATCAAAAGGGGTCTCACTTCCTTTTAAAGCCCAATAATCAAAAGCAGACTTTCCGGAAGGTATCGTTGGAGCCACTCCGGGGGATGCCGTGCTCGCCCCTGCTTCTACGTGTTGAATATAGGCGGCCACTTCATATTCCTGCCCATTTTCATCCTGAGCAAAATAGCGCACAGTGAAAAAAGAAGAATTTAAAAGGGCTATAGCTTCATCATCCAACACAGGGGCAGTAGTAACAAGTGAAGAATCAAAAGAATTATCTTGCCCCTCCTCAACATAAGAATCCCTTTCTCCTGCTTCTCCTGCCTCTTCTCCTGCCTCTTCTCCTTCTTCTACCCCGTTACTTCCATTTTCTGCTTCTTTCTCTATTGTCTGTTCAACCCCATCTACCAAATCAGGTTGCTCATCCTTAAAAAGCGCATCTGAAGAAGAATTTAAAATCTTTTCCTGCTCTATATCTTCTTTTTTATAAGTGGCATAAAATGAAATATCCTTTTCAATGGTAAAATTCAACAGATCTTTTTCACTAACAATATATTCTTTTTCTGTTTGAGGTTCAATGTAAAGCCATCCTAAAAAACCTTCGGGCTCAACTATTGGAATAGTATCCTGAGAAAGCTTTTCACCTTTTTTTACAATATAAACTTGGATAATCTTTTTATAGGTTTCATCATAAAAAAACACTTGAAAGCTTTCAACTTCTCCCTCCGTCTCCCTCTTAACATTACTCAACAAGTCATCATCTGTTTTTGAGGTTTCTGAGGTAGGTGAATCTGCTATAGGGGAGGAAGTCCTTTTCTCATCTATAACAGTATTTTGTAGTATTTCTTCTTTACTGTGATCTTCCCCATTTGCTTTTTCTTCATTTAAATAAGAAACTACCTCTTCTTGCTTTTCAAGGATGTTTTCTCTCGCTAGTGAAGAGGAAAATCCCGAAAAGATCAGTAGCATCATTAAAAGAAAAGCAATTACTTGATGTAGATAAGATGATTTTCTTCTCATTGCAAAAATCCTTTCCAAATTGATGTTAGCCAAAAAACAAACCGCTTTAGATTAACTCGTGATTTTTAAATCATGTACTTACTGTGAATCATCCATCCAATGGTACTGTATTTTTTTATTATACATCCTTTGATGAAGTACAAAACAGTCAGTTTTGTCATTTGAAGATTACCATAAGTCTTCTGATGTATTTCTACTTTTTTTGAATTCTGTAAAAAAATTCAACGGATATATTTAATAAGGATTTCCATTTGTATCTGTTAATTTTAAAAAAATCAAGGAGAAATAACCTGTGTTCTAAAGTATGATAGGAGAAATCGTAAAGGCAAAAAGCACACGGTTGAAATAGAAAAGCGGCTATGGGAAATTCTTAAAAGGGAATACAAAAAGAATAAGTTTTTAGATGTTCTTAAGTAGTCATTAACCAAAGTCAAATTCATGCAATGCTTGTATAGGAAGGTATCCGCATAGAAATGAGTTGTGGACCAGCTTTCAGTTAACGTGTTTATGTATATATTAACTCAGATGTTAAAATTAAGCAAGACGGTTTAAAAAGGAAGTAGGACAAGTTCTGCTGTACTCAAGCTAACCGTAGGACGTTAAAGGAGAATGTAGAGGTCATGTCCCACTACACCACCTTAGCATGGACGAGCTTACATTCATAGACAGCTACCTTACGCAAGGATACTCCGTCAACAAGATTGCATGGAAGATAAATCGCAGTTCAGAAACTATTCATCATGTGCTCAGAAATCGAAAAATAAATATGTGTTCCCCTGAAATTTATGCTCAGTATAAGCAAAGCAAGAAACGATATAGTGATGTTAGCCATAAAGGCAGACAGTTTTAGATTAACTCGCGGTTTTTAAATCAT
>CAZEIB010000300.1:0-2430 GCA_964511785.1 uncultured Oscillospiraceae bacterium | reverse complement strand
CCGGGGGCTTGAAGGGTTTTCAAAAGATATACATCGGTTGGGAATGCTCTTTGGCCTTTGGTTTGAGCCTGAAATGGTAAATGAAGACAGTGACTTATATCGTGCCCATCCGGAGTATGCCTTAAAAACCCCGGGGAAAAAATCGGCTTTAGGCAGGCATCAGTTGGTGCTGGATTTATGCAACCCTGAAGTTCGAAATTATATTGTAGACAAGGTGACTGCTATTTTAGATACCTGTGAGGTAGATTATGTAAAGTGGGATTATAACCGTCACATTTCAGATGGATTTTCTCCAACCTTAAAAAACCAAGGGGAGTTCTTTCATCGCTATATGCTAGGCTTGTATGATGTGTTGAAGCGTATTTTCGGGCCTAGACCTCACATTTTATTTGAAAGCTGTTCCAGTGGAGGAAACCGTTTTGATTTAGGAATGCTTTGTTATTCGCCTCAAATATGGGCCTCAGATGATACAGACCCTATTGAACGGCTTAAAATTCAAGGGGGCCTGAGCTATTTATACCCTTTGTCTACCATGGGGGCTCATGTGTCTGAGGCGCCTCATCAACAAACCCTTCGTCAAAGCCCTTTAACTACCAGGTTTAATGTATCCTCCTTTGGTTTATTAGGTTATGAAATGGATGTAAAATATTTAACCAAAGTAGAAAAAGAAGAAGTGAAAAAACAAATTGCTTTTTATAAAGAACATCGAAAGACCCTGCAGTTTGGTACCTTTTGGCGTGGTGAAGAAGAAAAAGAAAATAAAGTAGTGTGGCATTGTGTAAGTAAAAATCAACAAAAGGGTATTACAGGCTTTTTTCAAACCCAAACCACAGCCAGCGAAGGTTTTGACAGGCTTAAATTATTAGGCTTAGCAAAAGAAAGGCTGTATAGCCTTAAAACCCGTCCTCAGCCTTTATCTGTAAAAAGCTTTGGTGGCCTGGTGAAACACATTCTTCCTGTTACCCTAAACCCCCAAGGGGTTATTTTACGTACCGCCAATAAATTATATGCTTTGCCCGACTGTGTGGAGGAATACCAAGGTTATGGGAAAACGTTTATGGAAGGGGTTCTTTTAAACAACCAGTTTGTAGGCAGTTATTATAATGAACATATTCGCTTACTGGGAGATTTCGGTTCTAATTTATATGTAATTGAAGAACGATTATAAAAAATATAGAATAATGAGAGAAAAGGGATAAGGTAGAAGGCTATGAGCAAAAACAGCAGTAAAATAAAAAATCAAAATATAAATAAAAGAAACCGATACTTTTTTGGCTTAGGTACCATTGGCAGAGACATGTTTTATACCATGGTAAGCATGTTTTTAATGACCTATATTACAGAGGTTTTAACCGTATCTAACGAGACCTTGGCTATGCTGACAGCCCTTTTAATGGGACTTAGAATTTTTGATGCTTTTAACGACCCTATTATGGGTGTATTAGTAGACAATACCCGTTCAAAGTTTGGTAAGTTTAAACCGGGCATGATGATTGGAGCTGTAGTAGGGGGCTTTTGCATGGTGTTGATGTTTACCGATATGGGGCTTACAGGGGCAACCTATGCTTTGGTTTTTGCCCTGTGTTATTTATTGTGGGATGTATTTTATGGCCTGAATGATATTGCTTACTGGTCTATGATGCCTGCCCTTTCCACCAATCAAAAAGAAAGAGAGAAAATCGGTTCTTTTGCCAGAATTTGTGCCAGTATCGGCATGTTTTTAGTGGTTATCGGCATCCTTCCTGCCACCAACGCCCTTGCCGGAGTTACAGGAAGTTTAAAACAAGGTTGGTTTGTATTTGCAATTATTGTAGTGGGGCTTATGTGGGGCTTTCAGTTGTTTACTTTAATTGGGGTAAAAGAGGAAAAAGACTATTTTAAAGAGGAAGAAAAGACTTCTTTAAAAGAAATGTTTAAAGTAATTTTTAAAAATGATCAGCTTTTATGGGTAGCCATTGCCATGTCTTTATTTATGATTGGCTACTCCACTACCACAAGTTTTGGGGTACATTATTTTAAATATGTTTATGGAAACGAAAACATGTATTCTATTTTTGCCGGGGTCTTAGGGCTGTCCCAATTAACGGCGTTAGGGGTTTTTAACCTTTTTAGAAAACGCTTTACTAGACGAAAGCTTTATACACTGGCCACAATACTTGTAGTGGTAGGGTATATTCTCTTTTATTTTTCTCCTTTAAATATGATTTATATCGGCATTGCAGGGGTTCTTATCTTTGTAGGCCAGGCTTTTATACAAATGCTCATGCTAATGTTTTTGGCAGATACCATTGAATACGGCCAGTGGAAATTGGGCAAACGAAACGAAAGCATTACCTTTTCCTTGCAGCCTTTCATTAATAAAATTGGGGGAGCCGTTGCTAGCGGTGTGTTGGGGTTAACCTTAATCTTATCAGGGGTGAATGAAGCCAC
>CAZEIB010000299.1:0-2436 GCA_964511785.1 uncultured Oscillospiraceae bacterium | reverse complement strand
ATCTTCTATGGTATAGGTGGCAGGGTTTTCCCTATGGTTTGTACCCCCATTAAGCACATAAGTAAGAGGATATGAAATAGGAGAAAATGTGGCTTTTACCGTAGTAGCATTGCCGGGCATGGTAAAGGTGGTGCTGCTGTTTTTGTCATCTTCAAAGCTACCACCCTTTGTGGTTACCCATTTTTCAAAGGTATATCCTGAATTCGACGTTGCCTCAATGTCAATGGTTTCACCTTCTCCAAGCCTCCCATTTGCGCCCTTGGTAATACTACCTTCCTTTTCTGCAACAATGGTGAAATCAAAAGCGGGGGCTACTTCTATCTCTAAAGAGGCGGTGTTGGTTACACTTCCTAGGGTAACTTCACAGCTATATTCACCGGCATCTTCAAGGGTAACATTGCTTTTACTGAGAGTACTACCAGTTTCCCCAGAAATAGGCGTACCATTAAAATACCACTGATAGGAAACAGCATCGCCTACATCAATAGTAAGGGATAAGTTCAATATCATCCCTTCTATCAGGTGCCTTTTTCCTGAAAAACTTAAATACTGAGAATCATTCGGGAATCCCTCAAGGTTTTCATACCTTCCTCCACCTTCAATAAGCAAAAGCAAAGCAGAAGCCTCCTGAAAAGGCTCAGTGCCTAGAGTGGGTTTTTGTGCAGGCAGTGCCAGTGCTTTTAGCCCATAGCAATGGGCTAAAGCCCGTGTATTTAGCTGGGTTACCTTGGATAAATCTACCTTTGAAAGTGAAGAGCACCAAGAAAAGGCATTCTCTCCTATTGTTGTTACATTGGGCATATGTATATTGGTAAGGGCGTTACATTTTTGAAAGGTGAATTCTGCAATATTTGTGATCAAAGGCATTCTTACTTCTGTAAGGGCATAACATCTATTAAATGCACTCCTCCCTATTGTTGTTACCTCGGGCATATCCACCGTTGTAAGAGAAGAGCACTCGTAAAAGGCACTCTCTCCTATTGTTGTTACTTTGGGCATATGTATATTGGTAAGGGCATAACAATTAAAAAAGGCTTTTTGGGATACAGTTTCTATAATAGGCAAGTTAACTGCTATTAAGGACCTACAGTTTATAAAAGTTTCTTCCCCCAACTGGGTTACCTTAGATAAATCTACATCAGCAAGAGCAGTACAGTTTTTAAAGGCAAAATTTCCTATTGTTGCTACGTTAGACACATCTATATCAGTAAGGGCGTTACAGTTTTCAAAGGCACTTTCACCAATTGCTGTTGCCTTAGGTAAGGTTACATTTGCGAGGAGTTCACAATCCATAAAAGCTCTTTTGGTTATAGTTTCTATACTAGACAAGTTAACCGCTATTAAAGACGCACAGTTTCTAAAAGTTTCTTCCCCCAGCTGGGTTACCTTAGATAAATCTACATCAGCAAGAGCAGTACAGTTTTTAAAGGTAAAATCTCCTATTGTTGTCACATTAGGTGCCTTTATGCTGGTAAGGGACATACAGCCTAAAAAGGCCTCTTTTCCCAACTGGATTACCTTAGATAAATCTACATCAGCAAGAGCAGTACAGTTTTTAAAGGCAAAATTTCCTACTGATATTACATTAGGCGCATTTATACTGGTAAGGGCAGTATTTTCGAAAGCACCATCGGGTACGGTTACCAGCTTACCCAAGTCAATCTCTGTTAAGGCGCTGCAGTTTTTAAAGGCAAAATTTCCTATTGTTTCTAAAATGGGCGCCTTTATATTGGTAAGGGCAGTACAACCTTGAAAAGCATGATGATCTATTGTTGTTACATTGGGCATATCTATACTGGTAAGGGCAGTACAACCATGGAAAGATGCGTCTGCCACTCTATTATGATTATACCCGTTTACCTCCTTAAGAGAAGTACAGCCTGCAAAGGCATGACGCCCCATACCTGTCACACTGGATAAATCTACTTTTGTAAGGGACGAGCAGTCCTGAAAAACGGCACTTGCCATCCCAATTCCAATGGTCTTCACATGTTCTAAGTTAATATTACTTAACTTAGAACATCCGTTAAAAGCCATCGGATAAAGCGTTACTGTATTGGTGGATAGTGTCACCTTTTGTAATTCTTTAAGGTCCTTGAATCCATTTTGGAGTATACCAGTCCCAGTCATTTCACTTAGGTCTATTTCCTGCAAATGAGTGAGATTATTCCTGATGTAACTATAATCCTTCTCTTCAAGTATCCCTGTCACTTTCAACTTTAGTACATTGGCAGCAGATTGGCCGGCAAGAGCTGTTACAATGTCTTGTTCTACAGTCCCACCATTGGCCACAAACCAGTCGCCCTCCATGGCCATAGCCATTAAAGGCATAGAAAAACTTAGGCTAAGGGTAATTTGAGGGGGAGACACTCCCTCCCCTAAAGTGTATTCCGAAGGGATGAGGGCTGTTAACACATATTCCTCCGGAACATCCAC
>CAZEIB010000298.1:0-2441 GCA_964511785.1 uncultured Oscillospiraceae bacterium | reverse complement strand
CTAGGCACAAAAACTCTTCGCAAAGTACAAAGGAAAGTTGGTTTTGCACCAGTTATTAGATAGCTTATAAGTTTAAAATAAGGCATATAAATATATTTTTTATTTTTTGTTCCTATAAACCTTAATTAAGGGCCTTGATAAGGTGGAAATCCCCCTCTTTAGATTTCCTCTCTCATATCCAAAAATCCCCGCCCATTTCCAATAACCTGAGCCGTTTCATTAACAGTCATAAAGGCAAGAGGGTCATGGATAAGTGTAATGCTCTTAACCTTTGCTAGCTCCCGAATTCCTACAGTAGTGTATAAAATATACCGGTGATCATGGGTATAGCCTCCAATGGCAGGGATAATAGTTACGCCCCTGCGGAGTCTTTTCATAATATCATCAGCAATGTTAGTGGCGTGTTCTTGAGAGGTAATGATGAACACAGTCCGCCTAATATTAAGCCCATCTACTACGAAATTTGTTGTTTTTGTACTTATATACATAGTGGCAACAGTTAATACAGCTAAGTCAATACTAAAATAAAAGGCCGACAATAAGACAACAATAAAGTTAACAATAAAACTTCCAGTTGCCATATTAATAGAAAAATATTTGTTAGCAATTTTAGCAATAATATCTATACCTGCTGTAGAACCATCAGCCCTAAAAATAATTCCAACTCCTATACCGCTAATTACACCTGCAAGTAATGGAATTGATATAGGGCTTTCAATAGGAATAATCCAGTTGTGGGTTATTTCAAGCCAAAAGGTTAAAAAAAGCATACCAATTAAGCTGAAAACAATAAATCTTCTTTTTAAAAATCTAAAAGCTAGCAAAAACAAAGGAATATTAATTGCCAAAATAGTTATACTAATATTCAAATTAAATATAAAATATAAGAACATGGCAATACCACTAACGCCTCCACTTAATAACTTATGAGGAATTAAAATAGAATTAGTGCTAATGGCTAAAAGAAAAGTTCCAATACCAATTAACAATATTTTTTTTATATCTTTATATGAAAGTTCCATATACATAGCTCCTTATTTACATTACAATTCCAAGTAAGTTGGTAGCTGTTGAAAAATAAACCATTAGTGCTAAAGCATCAACAATGGTTGTAATAAGAGGACTTGCCATAATAGCAGGGTCAAAGTTAAGCTTTTTGGCTGCAATAGGTAGGATACCTCCTACTACTTTAGCAATAATAACAGTAAAGTATAAGCTTAGGCATACCGTAGTAACTAGCATAAGTTCTCTGCCAGAAAAATAATATAATCTTATAAAGTTAGTTGCTGCTAATACAAAACCTACTATTAAGCTAACCCTAAACTCTTTCCAGAAAACCTTTAAATAATCTTTGATTTCAATTTCCCCCAGGGCAAGTCCGCGAATAACAAGTGTGGAAGACTGGGACCCAGCATTTCCACCAGTGTCCATTAACATAGGTAAAAACGTTGAAAGAAGCATGACTTGTTGTATTGCACTTTCATATTTTTCAATAATCCCACCTGTAAATGTAGCAGAAACCATTAAAATAAGTAGCCAAGGAATACGATTTTTTGCCAATGACCAGCTGCTGGATTTCATATACTCTGTTTTAGATGGTTGCATAGCTGCCATTAATTCAAAGTCCTCTGTATTTTCTTCCTCAATAATGTCAACAATATCATCAATAGTAATAATTCCAACTAGCCTATTTTCATTATCAGCTACTGGCATAGATAGAAAATCATACTTCTTAAACATATCAGCTACAGTTTCTTGATCATCTAAAGTACGGGCACTAATAAGATGAGTGTCCATAATATCTTTTATAAGAACATCTTTTTCATTTAAAATAAGCCGACGAATAGGTATAACGCCTTCTAGCTTACGATCAGAAGCCATAACATAACATGTATTAATTGTCTCTTTATCAAAACCATGAATCCTTATATAAGCTAGAGCATCTGCTACTTTCATTTCTTTTTTTAATCCTAAGTATTCAATGGTCATAATACTACCAGCAGAATCTTCAGGATATTGAAGAAATTGATTAATTAGTTTACGGGTAGATTCATCTGTATTTTTTACTAAACGTTTTACAATATTAGCAGGGAATTCTTCCATAAGGTCTACAATATCATCTAGATATAAGTCATCAATAATATAAGTAATCTCTTTATCAGTTACAGATTCTATAATATGGGTTTTTCCTTCGGGAGATAAATATGAAAATACATCTGCAGCAATATCTTTAGGTAAAATACGAAAAAGCACAATTAAATGATCTCCACTTTCATTTTCAAAAACTTCCTCAAAAAATTGAGCAATATCTACAACATTCATTTTAACCAGAAGTTTACGTGCATCGATTAGTTTATTTTCTTTAATTAGTTGAGAAATTTCATTAAACATAGTAAAGACACCTCCTTTAAAAATCACTATACAATATAGTGTACACTACC
>CAZEIB010000297.1:0-2481 GCA_964511785.1 uncultured Oscillospiraceae bacterium | reverse complement strand
CGATGGCATTATGATACATAGCCGTAGAAAGAAACCTGATGAAATTTTTGAGTTTTTAGAAAAATTTAGAGAACAAGATCCTGACACGTATATAGTAGTGGTTCCAACCTCTTTTAACCAAGTTACAGAAGAAGAGTTTGAAAAACGCGGTGTAAATGTGGTTATTTATGCTAATCAACTAACTCGCAGTGGTTTTCCTGCAATGCAAAAAGTAGCTGAAACTATTTTACAAAACCACCGTGCAAAAGAAGCTGATGATATATGCATGCCTATCAAGGAAATATTAACCTTAATTCCGGAGGAGTTTTAATAGAACAAAAAAGATATGATGCCAATATCGAAAAGATTTATTAAAATCATTGATAAATAGAGATAGGAATACAGGGCTTGCTTCTTGCCTTTGGTAAAGGACTCCTATCCTGTCTTTATGTAAAACTATTAAAGATCAACTAGTTGTACTGACTTTAGTGAATTTGTACTAGATTCTTCCTACGAAAGTATTTTAAAAAGGGGAGAAACTTTTCACAACAGTTGCTGTGGTGAACTTCTAGCCATTGAAAGTGGTATCCTTAGAGGTGGCAAAGTGAAAAAACTTATTGCTGGTAGGGGAAAATTAGAGCAAACTTTTTTTGACACTGGAATTCCGCTGATTATCCTCCCAACCATAGGAGGCACTGACAGCAAATCAACCCACTTTTTAATTATCTATAAAAACAACATAAAATTATCTGTGGTTCATCCAAGTATGCTCCCAACCTTGTATTTTTAGTGATATTTCATCTATAATAGTATAGAAAGTGCAATCTGTTTCCTGAAATTTTTTGAATATCTTGGAGTTCAATGTCCTAAAACAAAAGTTTATTGATAAAATTAGTCGATTTAGTAGACGATAAGCTTCTACAAATAGTCCTATTATGTTTTCTATGGAAGTACTTTATTATTTGAACAAAGGAGATAAGCTAGAATGAACGTAAAAGTTCTTTTGCAAGACCATGATTTTTTTACTGGAGTTCCAGACTCACAATTAAAAGCTTTATGTAATGCTTTAATGGATACCCATGGAATCAATAAAAATCATATTATTGCCGCTAACGAAGGAAACGCTGTAGCTTTAGCTGCGGGTTATTATTTGGCAACAGGAAATATTCCTGTTGTTTATTTGCAAAATAGTGGTATTGGTAATATTATTAATCCTGTTGCTTCATTATTAAATGATAAAATATATGGTATCCCCTGTCTTTTTATTGTTGGTTGGCGAGGTGAGCCTGGTATCCATGATGAGCCACAACATGTTTTTCAAGGTGCTGTTACAGAGAAATTATTAAAAAGCATGGACATTGATACTTTTGTTCTCAGCAGTGAAACCACAGAAGAATCTCTCGTTGCACAAATGAAAACATGGGAATCTCGTTTCTCTCAAGGAAAAAGTGCTGCTATCATTGTTAGGAAAAATGCCTTGTCAGATACTGAAAGTCGACCTTTAGAGTATAAAAATCATTATACCCTGTTGCGAGAAGACATCATCCGTGCTATTACCGATGTATCTGAAGAAGATGTTATTGTATCCACTACAGGAAAAGCATCTCGGGAACTTTTTGAAATACGAGAGTTAAAAAATCAGGCCCATAATACAGATTTTTTAACTGTAGGTTCTATGGGGCATAGTTCTTCTATTGCACTTGGCATTGCATTACAAAAACCAGATAAAAAAATTTGGTGTATTGATGGTGATGGGGCGGCTTTAATGCATTTAGGAGCTTTTGCTACAATGGGTGCACAGTCTCCCGCTAACCTTGTCCATGTGTTAATTAATAACATTAGCCATGAAACTGTAGGTGGTATGCCCACTGTAGCAGAGAAAATAGACTTTGTAGGCATTGCCAAAGCTTGTGGTTATTCAGAAGCCGTAAGCGTCGATGATGAAAGCGTTTTAAAATCGGTACTGAAAAAGGCAAAAACAACCAACCATTTAACTTTCATTGAAGTAAAAGCCCAAATTGGCTCTCGTAAGGATTTGGGCAGACCTACCATTAGTTCTATAGAGAACAAAAAAAGGTTTATGGAGTTTTTGATAGATAAAGATAGAAATAAATAATTTTCTATTAATATTAATATATTTAAATGAATAATACATCATTTTATAAAGGAGCATTTTATTTTGACAGTTTTTAAATCAAATCAAAAAAATTGGTTTTGGACATCATTTTTGGCCGGAGTTTTTTTTGTTGTTACTGTTTTTATCTATGGACCTATAGAATCATATATTGGAAACGCTGATGAGTTTTGGTTTCCGTTTGAAAGCATTCTGTTTCCCTTATTAACTGCAAGTGCTATTATATTAATGATTGTTTTTCTATTAGCTCGTTTTTTACCATTGACAGGAAAAAAAATACTTGCAGCTCTATTATTCTCTGTAACTTTTGGTTTATATGTTCAAGTAAATTTTTTAAACCCTGATTACGGGCAATTAGGGTTAAATGA
>CAZEIB010000296.1:0-2486 GCA_964511785.1 uncultured Oscillospiraceae bacterium | reverse complement strand
TTAGTAGTTTGGTTTTTATTGCCTGGGGAGACATTCTGTCCTTAGGTTTAATTTTAATTGGTGTGATAATTAACTGGTTTTGCGCTTTAAAAGCAGAAAAAGGGAAAAAAGGGCTATTTTATGTTGGACTTTTTTTAAATATCGGGCTTTTGGCTTTTTTCAAATATGCTGGTTTTTTTATAGAAACTTTCAACAGTATTTTTGGAACGACAATAAGAAATCCTAATATTCCGTTACCTTTAGGAATTTCATTTTTCATTTTTCAATTAATATCTTATTTGGTAGATGTAAAAATGGGAAAACAAAAAGCCACAAAAAATATTTTCCCATTATTGTTATATATTAGTTTTTTCCCACAACTAATTGCAGGCCCTATTGTACGTTGGGAAGATATGAAAGAACAAATTACCAAGCGATATGTCACTGCTGAAGGAATAGGGGATGGCTTTCATAGGTTCATCATAGGTCTCTCGAAAAAAGTATTGTTAGCAGATATGCTGGGAAAAATGGTGGAAAATATTTTTCTTATTTCCAATGAGGAATTAATTTTCCCATTGGCCTGGTTAGGAGCTATTGGCTATACATTACAAATATTTTTTGATTTTTCTGGTTATTCAGATATGGCTTTGGGACTGGGTAAAATTTTCGGGTTTACTTTTCCGGAAAATTTTAAAAAGCCTCTAAGTCAAAGTACTTTAGGAGGATTTTGGAGACATTGGCATATGACGTTAACGGATTGGTTTCGCAGCTATGTATATATTCCTCTTGGAGGTAATAGAGAAGGAGTGTATAAAACCTATCGAAACTTAGCCATTGTATTTCTACTCACAGGCTTATGGCATGGTGCCCAATGGACATTTGTATTGTGGGGAGCATGGAATGGATTTTTTGTAATGGTAGAACGGATTTTCAATAAAAAAGGGGAAGGCAACTTATTATGGCGAATATATATGTTGCTGGTAGTTTTTTTAGGTTTCGTTCTATTTAGAGCGCCCAATGTGGCCTTTGCCTTATCTTATATAAAAAACATGTTTTCTTTTACCAACATTACTTTTACAGGGTGGCACAGATTTATAGAACAATGCACACCACTAAATATTACAATTTTCATCATAAGCGCCAATATAGCTTTTATGAGAATAAAAAGAAAAGCACCTACATTGGACCGTTTCATTTGGCTGAAGAATATGAAGTACGTAGGAACTGGTTTACTGCTTATATTATGTTGTAGTGCGCTATTAGCCTCGGATTTTCATCCTTTTATTTATTTTCATTTTTAGGAGATCTTATGAAAAGAATAAGTAAAAAAATATATTGTATCATTATTTTGGTGCTTTTACTGCTGCCTAGCTTAGGGCTTCTTTCCTTTAAGTGGCAAAAAGACGAATCCCTAGAAGAACAGATAAAAGAAAATTTATTTTTAAAAAAAGAATTAATTCATCTATACGGAAAAATAAATCATACCCTTTTTAAGGAAAGTGGTAATAGTCAAGTAGTGGTTGGAAAAGAAGAATGGTTGTTCTTTGGTGAAACCTTGCCTGACTATTTGGGAAAAACAAACTATTCTAAAGATGAACTAGAATATATGGGGCAGAAACTTTTAGAAATACAAAACCATGTATTAGCCAATGGGGGGGGATTTCTTTTTATTTGCGCTCCTAATAAAAACACCATCTATTCAAAGTATATGCCCTGGTACTACCTTAAAAAATCGCAAGAAAGTAATTGGCGTCAATTGGCAGAAGTGCTGAATAAAAAGGGAATAAACTATATTGATGTTGAGCAGGTTTTCTCTCAAGAGGTGGAATATAACACTTACTATCAAAGCGATAGCCATTGGAACCACCAAGGGGCTTTATTAATATACAAAGATATAATGGGAAAAACTGGTATTGAAACGTATGATAAATATGAAAATATTCCTTGGGAGGAAAAGAATTTTCTAGGGGATTTAACGCCCTTATATTTACCTAAGGCCACGATTAGCGAAAAAGGAATTTTCCCAACAATTACCCCAAACTACCATAGTAAAAAGCCCATTCGCAGTTTTAATGATCTTTTAATTGAAACACAAAACAATAGAAATCACTACAAAATGCTTGTGTTTCGTGATTCTTTCGGAGAGCAGATTTTTCCTTTTCTAGCGAATAATATTGGAAAAATGGTTTATAAAAGAAGCTATGAGTATGACCAAATTCTTAATGAAAACCTTCAGTTTGATATGGTGATAATTGAAATAGTTGAAAGAGAACTGGGGCAACTGTTGAAATGAAACTGAAAGAAATAGCAAAATTCATTTAATAAGGTATTAATGTTATGATTTTTTATCAAAGCCTCTGGTTTTGCTGAAAACTGGTTAGCCATGTTAACATGTTCTTTAATGTATAATACCTTTTCCACCATACTGCTTACCATAAAAAAGACCCCTTATTATATTTTCTATAATAAGGGGTCTTTTAGGGAATGGCTATTTATCTAGGGTATAT
>CAZEIB010000295.1:0-2541 GCA_964511785.1 uncultured Oscillospiraceae bacterium | reverse complement strand
TTGTTGAGAGACAAAACTATCTACAATACCTCGTACTTCGCTGTTACCAAGCTTGCTTTTAGTTTGCCCTTCAAACTGAGGCTCAGTTAATTTAATGCTGATAATAGCAGCCAAACTTTCTCGAACGTCTTCTCCTTTAAGGTTGGCATCGGCATCTTTTAAAATTTTATATTTTCTGCCATAGTCGTTTATGGTACGAGTAAGGGCAGTACTGAATCCTTGTAAGTGAGTTCCTCCTTCGGGAGTATGAATATTGTTGGCAAAGGCATAAATATTTTCAGAATAACCGTCATTATACTGCATAGCTACTTCTACCATTACATCGTTTCGTATTCCTTCAATGTAAATAGGATCGGGGAAGAGGGCGGTTTTGTTTTTATTTAAATACTTAACAAACTCTTTAATACCGCCTTCATAGTGAAATACGTGTTCTTTTTCGGCTTCAGGTCGCTCGTCCCGTAAAATTATTTTTACCCCTTTATTTAAAAAGGCCATTTCCCGCATACGGGTTTTCAACACGTCGTACTGAAAATCGTTACTTTCAAAAATTCCCTCAGGATTTTCTACAGACTTTACATCAGGCCAAAATTGTACAGTAGTACCGGTTCGGTCTGTGTTGCCAATAACTTGCAAATCATACAAAATTTGGCCACGGACATACTCTTGCTTGTAAATTTTTCCGTCTTGGTACACCATCACCATCATTTTTTCGCTTAAGGCATTTACTACAGATGCCCCAACACCGTGAAGACCACCGGAAACTTTATAACCGCTTCCGCCAAATTTTCCCCCTGCATGAAGTACGGTTAAACATACTTCCACTGCAGGACGACCCATGGTAGGATGAATACCTACAGGAAAACCACGGCCATTATCAATAATACTGGCGCTTCCGTCTTTATGCAAGGTTACTTTAATTTCATCACAATAGCCTGCAAGGGCTTCGTCAATAGAGTTGTCTACAATTTCATACACCAAATGATGAAGACCGCGAAAATCGGTAGACCCGATATACATACCGGGGCGTTTTCGTACAGCCTCTAACCCTTCAAGTACTTGAATTTGACTTTCGTCATAATCAACATTGACATGGGTATCAGCCAGCATATGATCTTGTGGATGAAGGTTATTTTGAATTTCTGCCATATTTGCACCTCTTTATTATTCTATATAGTCTTTGCCTGATAAAAGGAAAAGGCTAGAGATAAATGAACAGAACCAGGAAGGATTTTCCATAGGCAAAAGAGCCTAAAACCTAGTTGAACACTTATTTTCTTCAACATCTTATTATACCATTTTTTCACTAAAAATGGAAGAGTTTCTACTATATTATATGCATGCAAAATAGTCTTGTTTTAACAAGAAATAAACAACTTTTTGTTTACTTATACTAAACTGTTGAAAAGTTTTTTATTTTCGAATAGAATGAAATGTGATATAATAACTTGCTAATCACTCACGGGAGGGAAACTATGGATTATGAGGTAATTGTAATAGGTGCGGGGCATGCAGGCTGTGAAGCAGCCCTTGCCAGTGGGCGCCTTGGAATAAATACACTACTTCTTACTTTAAATATGGATGCCATTGCCTTAATGGCCTGTAACCCTGTAATAGGGGGAACGGCAAAAGGGCATTTAGTAAGAGAGATTGATGCTTTGGGGGGAGAGATGGGGAAGGCCATTGACGAAACTTTTTTACAAAGCAGAATGTTAAATAAGGGAAAAGGCCCTGCCGTATACAGTTTACGTGCTCAAGCAGATAAAAAAGCTTACCAAAATCGTATGAGAAAAGCTTTGTTTCATCAAGAGCATGTAACAGTACGAGAAGGGGAAGTTGCCCAAATTATTGTTGAAAATGGAAAAACCATAGGGGTACGTACCATTACAGGCAGTATCATTTTTTGTGAAAAAGTTATTGTTGCCTGCGGTGTATACTTAAAAAGCCGAATTATTATTGGAGAGAGAACTTGGGAAGGAGGACCTCAAGGGCTTATGGCAGCCACCCAACTTTCTCAATCCTTAATAGATTTAGGTTTTGAAATTCGCAGGTTTAAAACAGGAACTCCTGCTAGAGTAGATGAACGGACCATTGACTTTAGTAAAATGGATATTCAATTAGGAGATGAGCCAGTAGTACCCTTTTCTTTTTTAACCAAAGAAAAACTTGAAAATACCATGGCTTGTTACTTAACCTGGACCAATGAAAAAACCCATGAAATTATTCAGCAAAACCTTCACCGTGCCCCTATGTATAAAGGGGATATAAAAGGAACAGGAGCCAGATACTGCCCCAGTATTGAAGATAAAATTGTTCGTTTTGCCGATAAAGACCGTCACCAGATTTTTTTAGAACCTGAAGGAAGAGAAACAGCGGAGTGGTATGTACAGGGAATGTCTTCCAGTATGCCGGAAGAGGTGCAGTGGCAGATGTACAGAACCATTAAAGGCCTTGAAAATTGCGAATTAACCAGATTGGCTTATGCTATTGAGTATGATTGTATCGATTCTAAAACCTTGCTACCTACCTTGGAAAGTATTTCTG
>CAZEIB010000294.1:0-2546 GCA_964511785.1 uncultured Oscillospiraceae bacterium | reverse complement strand
ATAAAGCGGGAAACAGACTATACGACTATGGAGAAATAGAAAAACCAATAGAAGGGAAAAATGTGATAGAAGTAAAAAACAATATAGGTAGTTTAACCATTAAGGGCGTTCTTTGTGAAGAATATTTTTCTACAGTCCTTAAAAAAGTAAAAGTTTTTATTAACGTAGGTTTTATTTTGGTAATTCTTGCAGGGGTTCTAGTGGCTTTTTTTGCAGCATGGCGTCAATCTCAGCCAATTAGAAAACTAATAGCCGGGTTTTCAGATGAGGGGCTTACAGGAGGCCTTGGGCAACAAAATGAATACCAATGGCTGGAAAACAACTTAGCTCAATTAAACCGAGAAAATGAAAATGCTTTGGAACAATTAAATCAATACCAGCAACAGTCACAAAACAATTTATTCGAAAAACTGTTAATGGGAACCATTTCCGGACAAGAAAAACGGGGAAAAGGGGCAGAGTTAATCAAAACTTTATCGAGTCCTTTTGTTGTGGGATATGGGAAATTTCAATTTCCTTTTCCATTGGAATCAGCAACAGCACAAGATGCAAGAAATTTGATTGTTTCTGAAAAAATCAAAAAAATTCTTCCGGAAAATAGTTATTTTTATTTTTTGGAAGAAGAAACCTTTGCTCTCGTGCTATCTTATGAAGAAGATTTAGAAGAAACCGTGAAAAAATTTGAGCAGGCTTTAGCTGTATTTGACAATGAGCAGAGCCATGAAATTAGGTTGGTGTTAAGTCCTCCTTTAACCAAAATAGAAGAAATTTCTTGGTCTTATGAAAAAATTAAAAGTTACTATAGTTTTACCTCAGGTCCCAAAATTATTCATTTTTTGCCCAAAGAAATAGAAAAAGAAGAGCAACGTTACACCCTTCGTAATTTACAAAAACTTTATGATTATATTTGTGCGGGAGAATTGAATGAAGGGAAAAAGCAACTAAAGCAGTTGATATACAGCCCTTATGAACCGGGGACTACCTTAAAACAACGTTTTCATATGATTAGAGGACTGCTTTTACTTTGCACCAGTGCCATGGAATTGGATAATCAACTGGTAAAAGAGCTTAAATATAATTCTTTTGATGATAATTTATCTATTGAAAACAAAATTAGTAAAGCCATGGAAGATTTGGCTAAGCAAATTGAAGGTAAAAACTTAACCAAGCGGGATAGAAGGGTGGAAGAGATGCTAGGGTATATGAATGAACATTTTACTGAAAAAGAATTTTCTCCAACAACCCTTGCCCAAGCCTTTTCCATATCGGAAAAACATTTATATACACTTCTTAAAGAAGGGGTAAACACTACTCCTGCTGCTTATTTATTGGATTTACGGTTAGATTATGCAGCTAAGCTGCTAATGGAAACCCAACAAACTGTTCAAGAAGTGAGCCAACAAGCAGGGTTTTATAACTTTAATACTTTCTATAAAGCTTTTAAAAGGGCTTACGGTTTAACCCCTACAAAATACCGGGAACGGGAAAAAAGTGAAAATAGTAAAGAATAAAAAAATGCAAAGAATCAATAAAAAATATTTAGCTAAAAGGAAAAAGATGAGGGGTTCTAAGAATACTATATTACAGATAGAACATTAACAGCTTAAATCTTTAAAAGGGTCTAGGTGTAGATTTTATCTACACCTAGACCCTTTTTGACAGCTGAAGGTTGAGCTAACAGGCTCAACTTTTTTAATAAAAAACAGAAAACAGCTAAATAAAAACTAAATATAGTCGGAAATATAAGCTTTTTCCATAGGAATAATTTGATCCAGTTGCTTAATGGCAGAGGGTTCACCTTGAATATGATCCCAATCGTATAACTGTTTAGCCCGCTTATATCCAAGAAGTAAACAAGTAAGGGCACCAATGGATAAGGAAATTTTAGGGTTTACACCTTCTTTTTTGATTTCAGGAGGGCTGGTAGGAGAAAGGTAAAGGGTGAAAATTCCATTATTCCAAGGCAAAAGGTCATCTTCAACTTGAATACAAAGGGAAAAAGCTTTGGAAATATTCATAAAATGATATTGGGAAATAAATAAGGGTAAATCAACAATGCGTCCCATAATATAGGGGCGTAGCTGTTCTACAATATCGCTGTCTTCTAGCCAAAAAGCCGTGGGTTCATTAAAGTAGTTATTCCCTTTTACTTCCGTTACCATGGAATGGTGGGCCCCAATATAGTGCCAGAGGCCCTTCCAAGCCTCCATGTTCATATAAATCATTTCTTTAATGTACATAATATCATTTTTTAAAAGGTATACCATATAGCCCATGGCTTCGTTTTGGGTATTGTAATAAATGGCAACGGAAGTATCGTCTTCATCCCAGCGCCAATACTCATCCCAAGCCAACTCATTTCTAAAAATACAGCCATGGGTTTTGTTGGCAAAACGAGAATGGAGATGAATTAAGTCACTGTGGTTTTGAGGCACACGTCGTACATAACCGGGTGTCTCTTTAAAAACAGGAAGTTGATGATCTTTAATTTGATAGGTCATTTTATCTGAAATCAACTCCCAACCCTTATGGCGATAAAGAGGAAT
>CAZEIB010000293.1:0-2552 GCA_964511785.1 uncultured Oscillospiraceae bacterium | reverse complement strand
AAGAAAAGGTGGAAAACCCGGTGTTTTATGGGAGAAGCCTTTGATTGTATACAATGAAAATGGAGAAGAGACAGAAGAAATTAAAGAAATATACCATCAAGTATAGAAAAAATTTACAAAAAATTTTTATTGTGTACATGGTTCAATCACGGTATTCCTTGCAGGAAAAAAGCCTTTAGTATACAATAGATAGGTAAATATATAATAAATGGGGTATTGATATTGTTCATGCTGAATAGTTTATTTAATAGAATATTAAGTCTATTTTCGGATCCTATCGGGTTAATTTTACAAATTGCGGCAGTACTTATTGCTTTAACCATTCATGAGTTTGCCCATGCCTATGTTGCCAATAAATGTGGTGATCCTACAGCTAAATACATGGGTAGGTTAACGTTAAACCCGCTAAAGCATTTAGATCCTATAGGAACTATTTCTCTGTTTTTATTTCGATTCGGTTGGGCAAAACCTGTACCGGTAAACCCTAGAAACTATAAAAATTATCGAAGAGATGATAATTTAGTTTCAGCAGCAGGGATTATTACCAACTTTTTAATGTATCTGTTAGCCACAGCATTGTTGTTACTTGTAGAAAAATTTGTTTCTTCTATGAACGTTACTAGTAATTTTCAATATAAGTTTTTTTGGTACTTATTATCTTTTCTAAGTATATTAAGGTATATGAACTTGGGTTTAGCCGTATTTAACTTGTTGCCTATTCCCCCTTTAGACGGGTTTCATTTGTTTAACAATATCTTTTTCAAAGGGAAAATTTATGTTACCCAAAGAAACTTACAAATGATTCAAATTGTGGTAATTGTACTGATGTTTTCAGGAATTATAGGGCAAGTATTGTCCTTTGTAACCAATGGCATAGACAGCGGGGTGCTATGGTTCTTTTACCGTTTAATGGGAAGAGGCTAACATGAGCCGAGTTATTAGGTTAAAGGATTTTGAAGGGCCTTTGGATTTGTTACTTCATTTAGTTGGAAAAGCGAAAATTGATATTAAAGATATATTTGTATCGGAAATTACCCAGCAATATATTGAAACTATTCAAAAAGCAGAAGATATTGATATGGATGAAGCAAGTGAATTTTTAACAGTTGCTGCCACTTTAATAGAGCTTAAAAGCAGAAGCTTACTACCAAAACCTAAAGTAGAAGAAGAGGAAGAAGACACGGAAGAGGCCTTTATTAGAAGGCTTGAAGAATATAAAAAAATTAAAGAAACGGCCCTTCAAATGCAACAGTTTGAAAAAGCAGCAGCCTTAATGTACCAAAAACTGCCAGAAGAATATCCCTTGCCTCCACCTACGCTGGAAATTACCGGTATTACATTAGAAGGTCTTATGGAAGCTATTGCCCGTGTAATGGCAAGAAAACCTGAAACCAAGGAAGAACAAGAGCAAGGGGAACGGCTAATTAAACGAGATGAATTTACAGTAAGAGATTGCATTGGAACCATTTATAAAGGTCTTAAAAAGGGCAAGGTTGAATTTACTACCCTTTTAAGCCAAGCACCCTCAAAAGAAGAAGTGGTTACTTTGTTTTTGGCTCTATTAGAAGTACTGCGCCTTGGGAAAGCCCACATTGAACAACAAAAGATTTTTGATACCATTACTTTGGTGCCTGGAAGGAGAAAGTAGTTTGGAAGGAAAAACCAATGAAATTGCCCATATTATCGAGGCTATTTTGTTTGTAGCGGGAGAGCCTGTTTTAATTGAAGATATTCAAAATGCCATAGAGATTACAGATATTGAGATAGCCAGTGCTTTAGAAAATTTAACTAGTGATTATGATTATAATCGAAGAGGCCTTACGTTAAAGCGCTTTGGCAACTATATTCAACTGGCAACCCGTAGTGAGTACGCGCCCTTTGTTGAAAAAATGCTTCAACCAGTGCAAAGGCAGTCTTTGTCTCAAGCGGCCATGGAAACTTTGGCTTTGGTGGCCTACAGGCAGCCTGTGACCAAAGGAGAAATAGAGGCAGTACGCGGGGTGAAGGCAGACTATTCGATACAATCTTTGGTTAAAAAAGAACTGATTCAAGAAGTAGGTAGAAAAGAAACTTTGGGAAGGCCTATTTTGTATGGAACCACCGATCAGTTTTTAAATCATTTCGGTATGGAAAATTTAACAGCACTGCCGCCTTTACCTGAAAGAGAAAACCCAGAGGAAGAGTTAAAAGAAGAGGAAAAGGATAACTCGATACAAGAAAATTTATTTACACCAAGAGAAATAATGCAGGAAGATAAGAATTGACAAGTTTTTTGTTTTCTACTATAATAATGGTTCATCATATGTTGTTTAATGAGAAGAAGAGTACTTTATGAACAGTCAAAAGAGAGCTGCAACCAGGTGAAAAGCAGTGGCCTTAATAAAGGAACATGGCCTTTGAAGATAACATAAACAGTAAATAAAATGACGGGTAACGGCGTTATACGTGTAATGAAGTCTAAAAAAGGGTGGTACCGCGTTTATAACGTCCCTTTACCTAGGCTTTTTTTATTATTGAGGAGGAAATACCATGGGAGAGAAGACAAGGAAAAC
>CAZEIB010000292.1:0-2559 GCA_964511785.1 uncultured Oscillospiraceae bacterium | reverse complement strand
CAATATCCTCCTAAAGGTACCCAACCTACACCCCACTCCGTTGAGTCTGCATGCTTATTCCAATCTTCAGAGGGTAAAATGCTTGTGGGTTTCTCGCCCAACTCAACTTGGTCATTATACTTTTTGCCTTTTTCATCATACACCATGTCAGGAGTATTTTTTGAAAAAAACTTCACTCGCATTTTCCCGTTTATCCTTTTAGCACGTAAAATTGAAAAAGAAGGATTGAAAAACATATAGAATTTCTCAACTCTAATATTGAATAATCTTGAAAATAAATAATGCCCATATTCATGCACTATTACCAAAATGGACAAACTCAAGATGAGTTGTATTGCTTTTATTAAAAATGTTTCCATTGTTTATGTGTAACTTGTTAGTATAAAAAGTTGAGAATTTATTTCTCTATAGTTTGTTTATTATATCTACTGCTGTTTTACGCGATTCAATGTCGGTTTCAAAATAGTTGTCTAAAGAGGGTGTCTCTATAAACGATACCTTCTGCATTGTTTGCTCCAAAACATCGCTCATGGTAAGATATGAAATTTTATCTTGTAGAAAACTCTCTACAGCAACCTCATTTGCTGCATTGAGTATGCAAGGCATATTTCCCCCTTTGTTTATGGCATCATAAGCAAAGGAAAGGTTTCTAAAAACATTTAAATCTGGTTTTTCGAAAGTGAGATTGGAAAGTTGGAAAAAATTGGCCGATTTGAAGTCCGATTTTATCCGTTGGGGATATGTAAATGCATACTGAATGGGAATACGCATATCTGGTACGCCCATTTGTGCCATTACTGAAGTATCTTCGAACTCAATCATAGAGTGCACTATTGACTGTGGATGCACCACAACCTCTATTTTAGATGGCTCAACATCAAACAACCATTTGGCCTCTATCATTTCAAAACCCTTGTTCATTAGGGTTGAAGAGTCGATGGTCACCTTTGCTCCCATCTTCCAACTCGGATGATTAAGGGCCTGCTCTTTGTTAACATGTTGTAATTGCTCTATAGAGAAATTACGGAAAGGACCACCCGATGCAGTGAGCCATATTTTATTAATCCTATTGAGAGCTTCTCCATTTAGGCATTGAAAAATAGCTGAGTGTTCAGAATCGACAGGCAAAATGGGAGCTCCATTTCTCAATGCTAAGTCTATTATGTATTCACCAGCTACTACCAAAGTTTCTTTATTGGCCAAAGCAACAGTTTTGCCCGACTTAAGTGCATTTATTGTAGGCTGAAGACCAGAAAAGCCAACCATGGCTGCCAAAACTATATCTATGTGATCGCTCTGCACTATATCTGAAATGGCATCTATGCCAGCCCACACTTTTATAGGATAGTTGCGTAATGCTTCTTTTAAAATTAAATAGTTTTTCTCATTAGCAATCACCACAATTTCGGGGTTAAACTTAATAGCTTGCTCTATAAGCAAATCAATATTATTATTTGCTGTGAGTGCATACACCTCAAATTTATCTGGGTGTTGTGCTATCACATTCAACGCTTGCGTACCGATGGATCCAGTGGAACCTAAAATTGCAATCTGCTTTTTCTTTTTCTCCATATTTTTTTAACTGCATTAAGGTACAAAGATAATAAAAAAAGATGACTTATGTGTTTACTCCAGGGCCAGTCTGAAAGCATGAAGAAAAAAGAAAAACTCTTGTTATCATATAAGATTAAGGCCTGTTTAAGATGAAAGAAAAGAAGTCTTTTACTAAGTGCTGGAAGAAAAATAGATTTGAGAATCATCTGTTAGTATAACATGACAATACAACAAAGAACTCTTTTGTTGATGTATCTTTTTCAAAACATTTTGTACCCCTACAAAATGTCTCAGACAGTTGAAACTTACATCCACGTACTACAAAATGTTTGAAATCAGACAACTCTCTTTTTGTTGCACATTTATTGTGCATTTACACTATAAAAACCTAATTCTTGTAATGTAATTTTCTTTTGATCAGTCGATTCTTGCATCTCAGGTTGCTTTTTCTCCTTTCACGCTTTATCTTCAACAATTACCTTAAAAAAAGCTGTTTTTTGATGCGATTCAAAATATTTCTACAATCGGAGATTCCGTTTTCAACAGATGAACGTCTAATTGTAGGCATAAGATTTAATTTCAACCTGTTACAGGGCACATCTCTGAGTAAATTGTGAAAAAAAACTGCCTATTATTTACAAATTGATATGCGTCAATCTAAAAAAAGCTTTTATAGTATGCTAAATAATAATATCAAGTTTCAACACTACCATACTATAGAAGATACAATTTGCGAAACTGAATGACATTTTAAGTCTTTGTTAAATTGCAGGTTATAAAATGACACCTATAATAAAAACAGGGAGGTGGGCACACTCAATTACTCAGCAATAGAATTGTCTAACAAGCCTTCGGGAAGTTTCATGTAGAGCTGTTTTTTCTTGCTGTCAATTTCAACAATAAAATCTGTTGTGGCGGGAATCAGAATCTCCTCATCGCCCCTATCAATAACAAAAAGAACATTGATAGTAGAAGAATCAACTTCGCGTATTATGCCTATCGAAG
>CAZEIB010000291.1:291-2565 GCA_964511785.1 uncultured Oscillospiraceae bacterium | reverse complement strand
TCTTTCAAGGTTTTTTGGTAAAAAAAGCTTTTGCAAAAAGTAAATACAGGGCAATACCGTTACCCACCCTGCCAAAGTGGTTCGCTGGGGTACCATCATATCTGCAATTACATTGCTCCACCTTAAATTATAAGGGTCTGGCTGGTTAGTGGGGGTTTGATAGTAGCCTGTAAAAATATGACGAAGAGATTCTGTTATGCTACCACCGGATAAGTCAAAATGGTAAATAAAACCCAGCCCACCATTGATAAAAAATAAAAAGAACCCTAATAATGCTGCTGCCTTGCTGCTCGTTACTTCCCTGGCAATTAGCAAAAACCCTATATAGCACAGCACCATCATCACTGTACCTGGAACACTAAGAGACCCTTGCAGGTTTGCCCCTAGTAAATAAAGGCTGGTGGATAAGCTGTTTACTAAAAAGGGATAATTTAGCCTTGCTCCTGGCAAAATGGTATATTCCGGTGGGAAAGGACTGTTTTCAATTCCTGTAATAAAGGATACATGCATAGATAGATCCCCATAAGTGCTTTGCCCTACCCATAAGGAGCCATCTGCTTTAATTTTTAAGTTATGGGTATATTGCAAATAGCCACTAAAAAGGGCCATAGGCAGTACAACAATGAATAAGGTAAGGGCAAACTTCTTTTCTTGTGCATCAAAGGGTTTTGCTTTTTGATTTTTGTCTCTAAAAAAATAGGCCATGGCCATTAAAACAAGCAGGGTTCCAAAACCAAGGCCGTTGGCCCACAAGTTAAAGGTACATAAAAAAGCCCACAAAGCCGGTAGCCACATGGCTAAAACCAGCCCAAAACTAGCCCCTATCCAACAACGCACCAAGGGTTTTAATTGAGGGAAGAGACACCTTACAATCCATATTCCTCCAAAAAGAAAATTCAGTAAAAACACATATCCTAACATTGATATTCCTCTAAACAAAAGAGGCAAATCAAGGAGATTTGCCTCTTTTGTTCTTATTAATTATAGATTTTCCAGTTGAACAAAGGCGTGAAGAAGTTTTTCTGCCCCTTCCATGTCTCGCATATCAATTACTTCACAGGCACTATGAACGTACCTACAAGGAATAGAAACTGTACCTACCGCTACAGCTCCTCTAGCCCCTTGTATGCCGCCTGCATCGGTACCGCCAAAGGCCAATACTTCCCTTTGGGTGTTTACACCGGCTTTTTCTCCTGCCAGCAATAAAGCATCTCGTACCCCAGGGTGAGAAATACTACCTCTATCCATAATTTTAACAGCAGGACCTTCACCAAGTAACACTGCAGGCTCTTTGGTTTTAGGGGTGTCTCCCCAAGCAGTTACATCTAAAGCCACTCCAATATCCGGTTCAATGGTATAAGCTGCTGTTTTTGCCCCTCTTAACCCTACTTCTTCTTGGGTAGAAAATACTGCAACAATGGTATGTTTCGGGTCTTTTACATTCATGATAAAAGAGGCCAGCAGCGCACAAGCACAGCGGTCATCCATTGCTGGGGAAGCTACACGGTATTTGCCTAAAGAAAAATAATCTTTTTGATAAACGGCTACATCTCCAACTTGTACCATGGTAAGGGCCTCTTCTTGATCTTTTGCCCCAATATCAATAAAAAGGTGTTTCATTGCCAAAGCTTCGTTTCCTTCGCGAGGTTGAGCATATAATACTCCTTCTACCCCATTAGGGAAAATGATGTGATTGGCAATGGATACGTTAGGGTTAATTCCGCCAACATTCATTACCCGTAAATAGCCCTCTTCTTCAATAGCGGTTACAATAAAGCCAATTTGGTCCATATGGGCAGAAAACATAATTTTTTTGCCTCCGGCTTTCCCCTTTTTTTCTGCAATCACATTCCCCATCACATCGGTAGTAATGGAATCTACATAGGGGCTAATCATATCTATAATCACTTTGGCTACAGGTTCTTCTCTACCGGAAACCCCTTGGGGTGCTAAAATTTTTCCTAATATTTCTCTCATTTTTTTCGCTCCTTCCTATTTTAGGCCATCAACTATTTTTTGAGGTAAAGTACTTTGTAAAAAAGCTTTGGTTAAAGCCAGTTGAGAATCAATGTCCTCTAATTTTGCCACACTGGATGGCCCGTGGATATAGCGGCAAGGAACACTTAATACACAAGTTGCCCTACCCCCTTTACTTTGTTGGAAGGCACGGCTTTCATTCCCTCCGGTAACCGATTGTTTTTCTTGGCAAGGAATTCCTTTTTCTTTCCCTAAAGCCAGCAAGCCATGGTATAAAGGCTGGTAAGCAATAGAAGC
>CAZEIB010000291.1:0-281 GCA_964511785.1 uncultured Oscillospiraceae bacterium | reverse complement strand
TACTGCTACTCCCCTGCCTGCTTGACATACTTGTTCCACTTGAGGCACATCTCCTAAATCGTTACAGGTAGTTCCTTCTAAAATAATGGCCATGTCACTATCTACTCCGTAAGCAGCCCCTGTGGCTCCACGTAAACCTACTTCTTCTTGGTTGGTAAAAATACAAACTACTTCTACAGGATAAGTTTCTTTTAATACTTCAAGCATGGTATAACAACCTACCCTATCATCTAAGGCTTTGGTAGCTACATAGCCTTCACCAAAGGGGATATAAGGACTGT
>CAZEIB010000290.1:0-2614 GCA_964511785.1 uncultured Oscillospiraceae bacterium | reverse complement strand
TTATTTGTTTGGTCCCAGCTACAGCTAACGCAGCTTCGTTACTACTGAAGCTCTGTTTCGCTAAAGCGAAATCCACAGCAGCATCGACTGCTATAATACCCAACTGCCTTTGTCCTTCTGTTGCTTTTCTTGCTTGTCCTTTTAGATTAGCTTCTAACTGTAATCGGTTTACCTTGTTTTGCAACTCTTGATCAGTATATTTCTTTCTTTCTAAATATTCTCTATTTTTACCTAGATCTTTAAACCTATTCTCTAAAACAGCTCTGTTAACTTTTGTTTGGAGTTCTTTATCTGTCATTTTCTTTAGGTCTTTATTGCTGATCTTCATTTCTTTTTCTCTTTTAACACTAGCCAACCTTTTCCCGATTGGCGAATTTCTAGCAGCCTTTCTCGTTTTACCTAGAAATTTCCCCTTGTGTTTCTCTCCCTTAGGGTAGGGTTGATACCTTCTTATACCCCATTTCATACCCATAACTCCATGGTGTTCTAAAATATCGTTGATTACTTTTTTGGTTTCTTCGTCCTTAACATACATCAGTACCTCCTCTCCAAACCATGCTTTCTTAGTATGGAGTCCACTATTTCTTGATTATTTATGTTTCCATTTTGAATTGAGTGTTTTATTGTCGATGTTTTCTTCTTTTGTTTTATAGGTTTTTCTACAACTTTGAACAACAACTGGTCACCTACTATTACAGGATTGAATTCCATAACCTTAGTACCACTAGGGCTTTTAGAGAACTCTTGAGCTAATGCAGTTTTGTTCATATGATCATAAACTTCTTTTAAAAGCGCTTGAGTGTGTTTTGTAGTAGCTTCTCCCTTTATAGCTTTTACATGTCTTTCTACTATTTTATCTATTTCTTTCTGTTGTTGTTTTATGTGTTTTTTAATCGGTTTCGCCCCTTGGTCATTCCATTTCTTATCTGCTTTTTCCATTTCTTTCTTACTAATATTTTTCTTCGTGTTAGTTCCATCTGTAGCTCTTTTTATAGCTTTTATTATTTGTTTGGTCCCAGCTACAGCTAACGCAGCTTCGTTACTACTGAAGGTCTGTTTTGCTTTAGCAAAATCCAAAGCAGCATCGACTGCTATTTTTTTCTTCTTGCTAGTTCCAGTAGAAACTTTTTTACCTTTACCTTCGACTGCTATATTTTTCTTCTTGCTAGTTCCAGTAGAAACTTTTTTACCTTTACCTAGAAATTTTCCCTTTTGTTTTTCCCCTTTAGGATAAGGTTGATACCTTCTTATACCCCATTTCATACCCATAATACCATGATGTTCTAGTTCTTCCCAAATATTTGACATTTTTATTCCTCCTCTACCTGATCACGTTCATATTCTATTCTTAGCCGCCACAGAAGTTCTTCTATATAGTTTGCATAAAATTCCACGTTGGAAGGAGGTGGTGGATCAAATAGTATCTTCGTTTTTGTAAATACGAACATTGGTACCAAATGAAAATATAAATTTCCGTACCTTTGATCCAAATCTTTAAATTCTTCCCAAGTGGTGCTTTCTTGTAGGTCTAGGTTTTCCACACCTATACCATTTTGATTTAATATCGCTAAGGCTGCTCTTATATGGGTGTTGATCTCTTCTTTGAAGTCATCCCCGTCAGAAGATATACCTAGCGAATCCCTTGTTGTTTTAATAATTGTACCTAATGCCATTCCTTACCTCCTTTCACCAAGGTATTGTGTCTCCTGGTTTTCTTTCTACATACTCCTCTTCTGTGTCTTTGTAGTGTATAGCGTTATGTGTTTTCAGAGAGGTACTTATGAGATTATCCATAGATGTCACTTTCTCAGTCATGTTGATAATATCGTATTCTTTTAAAGGGTTTATGTGATGTACGTAAACTGGTCCATCTATGTATAACCCGAAAACACCCAAATCAAATCTACCGTCCCTAAATATAACTTGGTCTCTTATTGTACGCCAAGCGTGTGAAGTAAAAAAGGCTCCTGACATAAGTCTGGGGGAGTCCATGTTATTATCCAGTAGTTTTAAATATTCTAATCTGTTTTTGTAACCTTCAATTTTCGATAACTCATAATATGACTTATCCATCTGAAGGCGACCTGTAATTTCTCATAGCGTCTATTGCGGCTTTTGCAAGATCTTCTGCTTCTCTTCCTTTTGTAATACTTTCCGCTTTTGCCTGAATCAATACACTTTGCTTTTCTAAAATTTCTCTCTCCAAAGTTTCTTTTTTAGTAGCCAGTTTTAAAAAATGATTGATCACTGATGGGGAAGCTGTACCATCAGCTAATTGTTTCTCAGCTAACTCATATGCTAAATTCATAAGTTGCTTCTCTCTAGCTTCTGGATCCATAGCTGGTTTACGAGCTCTAGCTGATTGTTTCTTTTTAGACATTTCGTTCACCTCTTATTCTTAGTTTGTTATCGTATAGTCATATATCATTATGAACACCTATACAGAACCTTCCACAATAGTTGTTAGCCATTATTGCACGAGTTACTAAGGTGAGGTAGTAACTTTCTTAGTCACGCAAAGGAGAGGTCTGGAGGACTCTACCGTGAAAGGCTCTGTGCAGGTGTCCATAGTGTAATTCCAAATATAAAAAACCTCCCTGGAGATAAAATTGAT
>CAZEIB010000289.1:0-2618 GCA_964511785.1 uncultured Oscillospiraceae bacterium | reverse complement strand
TAATTCAGAAGGAGTATAAAGTCGACAGAGATCAAGATATCCTCCACGATATCCTCTTACTTTCCCTGCTTGTCCTAGGGGGTCGCGAAGTAAATCTTTTAAGTAACGGGTTAAAACTTCTACGGTTAGCCTACTTTTTGCAAAAACAATGGTTTGAATTTGATTTTTGACTAAAGTGGTAGCAATATTTCTTGCCTCAGTAACACTGCCTTTGCGAATTCCCAGCTGCTTATTCACAACAGGTGGATTATAAAAAACAAAATGCTTTTTTCCGCTGGGGGCTCCGTTTTGGGTAATGGCTTCAACAGGGCGACCAATTAAAGTTGAAGCTAGCTCAACAGGGTTTGCAATGGTAGCACTGCACATAATAAAAGTGGGATGACTACCATAAAAAGCACAAATTCTTAAAAGACGACGGAGCACATTAGCCAAATTACTGCCAAAAACCCCTCGGTAGGCATGTATTTCATCAATGACAATATATTTTAAATTTTCAAAAAGCTTTACCCACTTAGTATGTTGAGGCAAAATGCCACTATGAAGCATATCGGGATTGGTAACAACAATATGCCCTGCTTGGCGTAATGCTTTACGGGCACTTACAGGGGTATCACCATCATAAGTATAAGTTTTAATATCTAGGTCCATTACAGAAATAAGTTCGTATAATTCACTAACCTGATCGGCAGATAAAGCCTTTGTAGGGAAAAGATAAAGGGCTCTACTTTCGGGGCTTTTAATAATGGAAGAGAGGATCGGTAAATTATAACAAAGGGTTTTACCTGAGGCGGTGGGGGTAACTACTACAAAATCTTTTTTTTGATTTGCCAAATGTAAACTTTCAACTTGGTGGGTATACAACTGATGAATGTTTCGCTTTTGGAGGGCAGATATAATGGAATTTGGGATCCATTGAGGAAAAGAAGCGTAAGAAGGGGGAACAGGATTAATGGTATGCCAGTGGGATACATTGTTCATAAAACTTGTATTATTTTGCCAGTGTTCTACCAATTGATCCACATTCATGATAAATCCCCCCTATAAAAGATAAGAACAGTATAAAATATTTTGAATGAATTGTCTATGGATTTTGGGAAAATAAGCAAACAAACATTCCCTTTTGCAAAAAAATAAAAACAATGGAAATAAACGAACATGTCTATTTAACAGGCTTAGCTGTAAATTGGTAAAAAAGTTTACCAGTTTTCAACTTGCGGAATAGAATGCAATCAATTTTGGTTTTTGGGCAATTATCAGGTTTAATCATAAGGTTAACTTTAAACACAATACTGGTATATGTAACCTTTATTTAGATGGTCTTTGTGCCTACTTTTCCTTTGGTCACTGTATGGGCTATTTCTTTATGGTGGACTTCATTTTACAATCTATTCAAAAGATTTGTCGCAATTATTGAGTGACGAAAATGGTGTTTTTCTATTCATTGAAAGATGGTATAATAGAAAAAAGCTACACAATATCATTGGGTGGATGATTACATAGGAAGTATACGATTTAAACCGCGAATTAATCTAAAATTGTTCGCTTTTGTAGCTAACATCAATAAGTCCTTAGCTATCGGGGAAAGTAACAGAAGAGAAAGTAAGGTGCAGTTGCAAATAAGCCCCATGAACGAACGCGTTGATGAAAGTATTGGGGAATGTCAACCAGCTCAAGAGGGGAAAAAAGCAAACGTAATCTGCACCATCTTGGTTTCATCAATACCAGTGGGAAATTCTAAAATATTTGTATCATTTATATACTGCGAAATAAAGGGGTGTGTGATTATGAGACTTTTCAATCCAGCACGAAAACAGGAGAAGCTAAAGAAGAAAGTGCTTGAAGAATTAAAAGAACTGCGTTTCACCTCTAAAAATGTATTGAGGGAGATGAGCGTGGAAAAATGTTTAACAATGATGGCTAAAATAGAAGATCAAGAATTTTTTCAGAGAATTGTGGAAGACAAATTCGCTGAACTTTCGCTACGTAAAGCGGCATTGGAAAGAATAAGTGACCAGAAGGTTCTCTCTAAATTGTACGTAGATCTTTTTTCTTCCAGCAATACTGATGATAGAGAATTGTCGCAAATCGCAAGGAAGAAAGTGACAAACATGGAGATATTGGACGAAGCAAGGGCGGTAAGGAAAAAGTCAGATGACCGAATGCTTACCACAGTCGAACGTAAAAAAGCATTCATAGAAGCCCAAAAAAAAGCGCTGAAAGAAGAAAGAACACGCAAGGGTCTTTGCCCAGGATGCGGCAGCAAAAATATACCCGTCTATGGGTTGATTCCATCTCTTGATATGTATGGTGATTATTGCCCGGACTGTGGAAAAGTGATAAGGCTGCCTAACCATTATTAAGATAGCGATAATCAAAGAATAAAAGTAGTAAAGTACTTATATTTTACAAGCATAGCCAAAGGCAAGGCAAACCTTGGTGCTGCGTTGATTATTCTTATAGAATTATTTTTCCAATCTCACGAAAACTAAAATCTAATTTTCTTAATTCCACTATTCGGCTCTGTTCACATAGGGTAAGAGAATGGTAGCTCATGAGTTTTTCTATTTGCTGAATTGTCAAGTCAAGTGCACCATTTGTAGAAATACTTGAATAGGTGA
>CAZEIB010000288.1:0-2623 GCA_964511785.1 uncultured Oscillospiraceae bacterium | reverse complement strand
TCCTCCGGAAGCCTCAGCTGCTTCGGCCGAATAGGCTTCGACTTTACCCGCCAAACCGGCTTCATCGGCAACTAAAGCCCCTAAATTTGCCTGCCGTGAGGCATTCGAAGCCAGCATGTTCCCGACAAAAATCGATTGGGGTTCTAAACCGCCGGCATCTTTCAGGGCTAAATCTAAAGCGCGTCTCGCCAAAGTCCGCAGGGAAAGCTCCCAATGTTCGCCAACCGGTGTTTGCCCAATGCCGACGATGTAGACGTCATTCATGCTTGTCATTAGCGGGTCACAATCTCTCCGCGGAAGCGAAGGTAGGTTGCGTAGTCAATTTCAGTCCGTCTGGCAATGTAATCTTGGGTTGAAAGGGCGTTTTCGCGCCGCTTTTTGAGTTCTTTACGCACTCTAATAATGAAAGAATCCGAACCGGCACCCGAGCCGTAGGAAGTCATCAAAATCAGGTCGCCTTCTTTTGCGATGTCCAGAATAGCGGATAAGCCGATAATCGCCGCACCGGAATAGGTGTTGCCGATTTGAGATGCCAGCAAACCCGGGGCAATTTGCTCCGGCGTGAAGCCGAGCATCTTCGCCGCTCGTTGAGGGAATTTTGTGTTCGGTTGGTGAAAAACCGCATAAGCAAAATCGCTGGCTTTTAGGTTGGTTTCAGCCAAAATTGTTTGGGCAGAATTCATAACATGCTCAAAATAGGCTGGGTCGCCGGTAAAACGTTGTCCGTGTTCGGGATAAACCTGATATTCCCTGCGCCAAAAATCAGGCGTGTCAGAGACATAGCTATAAGAAGCCTCAATTGAGGCGAGTGAGCCTTTTTGCGGACCGATTAGATAAGCGGCGCCACCACTGGCGGCGGTATATTCCAAAGCATCGCCCGGTTTCCCTTGGGCTGTGTCCATCCCAATCGCCAGGGCATAATCGCCCATACCCGAACCAACCAGAGCCATCGCCGCAACCATTGCTTCAGTCCCGGCTTTGCAGGCAAATTCCCAGTCTCCGGCTTGAATATCGTTTGGTGCTCCAATTGCTTCGGCGACTACCGTGCCGCTGGGCTTAACCGCATAGGGATGCGACTCTGAGCCAATCCAAACCGCCCGCAACTGACTGGCGTCAATTTCTGAGCGCTTGAGCGCGTTGCGCGCTGCTTCGATCGACATGGTAATCACGTCTTCGTCAAGTCCGGCAACTGCTTTTTCTTTGACCGGGTAACTTCCGCTATTCCCCCAAATTCGCCCGATTTCTTTGGCAGGTAAGCGATATCGTGGCACATAAGCACCATAACCTTGAATGCCAACTTTTATTTTGGGGACAAGCAATTTGCTTTTTCCAACTTGAGGGATGTGTTTATCTTCTGTCATTTTTTTCATTCCATTGTGCCAAGAGTTCCTGGGCACGGACTAATTTTATATTCTTTTCTGCAACCAAAAGCGCTGCCAGACGGTCGGCTTGCTCCGGTTTTGCTCCGGCTGTCAAAGCGATTTGGCGGGCATGCAAGCTCATATGCCCTTTTTGGATGCCTTCTGTCGCAAGTGCGCGCAAGGCTGCCAGGTTTTGTGCCAAACCAACCGAGGCGACAATTCCGCCCAGCTCTTCCACAGATTTTACACCCATTAATTTCAGATTAGCTTTGGCTGTAGGATGAATTTTGGTCGCTCCGCCCACGATGCCCAAAGCCATTGGTAATTCAATTTCTCCGAGCAAATCTCCATTTTCGGCTTTTGACCAGCGCGTAAGGCTGCGATATTGGCCCGAACGGGCGGCATAGGCATGCGCACCCGCTTCGACAGCGCGCCAGTCATTGGCGATGGCCAAAACCACGGCATCAATGCCATTCATCACGCCTTTGTTATGCGTTGCCGCGCGATATGGGTCAACTTCAGCAAAAGCCCAGGCAGCAATGATGCCATCGCGCACTTCTTCACCGCTATGCTCAGCAAAGGCGAGGTTTTTCGCCGGAATTTGCAGCTTTGCCCAGGCAAGCCGCCGGTCAGAAAGGTTAGAGAGAATCCGCAAGTGAACCCGCCCACCGCTCAGGCTTTCAATCTGAGGAGCAAGCCTTTCGAGCATAGAGTTAATCAGGTTTGCGCCCATTGCATCGCCAACGTCGAGGATTAAATGGACAATCAGCATCGGTCCTACCGGGCTTTGATCGATAATGCGACATTCGAGGTCTCGAGCCCCACCGCCATATTTGGCAAGGCTGGGGTGTGAGGCTTCGGCTGCCTGCAAGAGTTCCGCTTTGTGGGCTAAAATGCTTGCCGCGGCTTTTTCGGGATTTGGCAAATCGAGAATTTGCATTTGGCCGATCATCTCTTGATAGCTCATTCCGGCTTGAAAACCACCATTTTGTGCGGTTATTTTTGCCATAAACGAGACCGCCGCAACAACCGAAGGCTCCTCAATTGCCATCGGCACCAAAACTTCACGTCCATTGACGATAAAATTTTGGGCGATGCCGAGCGGAAGGCTATAAAGCCCGACCACATTCTCAACCATGGCATTGGCAGTCTCCGCGTCCAAACCGCCTTCGTGAGAATATGCTTTTAGCTCATCATCGCTCAAGCCGGTTTGCAGCTTCAAGGTCTCTAAACGTTCTTTAATGCTCATTTGATAGAATTTT
>CAZEIB010000287.1:0-2645 GCA_964511785.1 uncultured Oscillospiraceae bacterium | reverse complement strand
TGAGGACAGGGGGCGAAGCTTACCTTCTGTTTGGCGACCATTTGGGTAGTAGCAGCCTGCTTGTCCGGGCGGATGGGACAGAAGCAGAAAAAGCCTACTATTTACCCTGGGGTGGAGCGAGAGGGGAAGAGACGATCACCAGCACCGACTACGGCTATACCGGGCAGAGGCGTGAAGGTGATATTTACTACTACGGAGCGAGGTATTACGACCCGAGCATAGGCAGATTCATGCAAGCCGACACGATTGTGCCCCTGAATGTACAAGGCACTCAAGCCTTTGACCGTTATGCTTATGTGAATAACAATCCCTTGCGCTATACCGATCCGAGTGGACATGCGATATCTCCAACTAACAAAATGATACTTGATGGTGGTGGAAGCGGCCCACCGATTCCTAAAAGATTTGATATAACTGGATTCTTGAAATACGCAGGTGAACGAAGGATAGATGATTATTCTAAAAATGAATTTTTTAGCGACAAATTAGGTTCCCCATGTGTAATGTTTGTAATGGATAGTGTTACCAATGCTTTTGGAGGTGGACTGGAATTAATTGATCCAAGAACTAAAATGAAAATTGATCCTGCAAATAGAGATGAGTGGGGGGAGCAAAAAAGATACCAGTTAGTACACACCGTGCCAGTTGACGAGTTGTTAAGATACCAGAAAGGCGTAGAAGTTTTTGAATATACGTATGATAAAAGCCTTGATCTTTCTCCCGCGTGGCAATTTAAAAGAGGAGATGTTGTGATTATAAATCAGGTAAATGATGCCAATATTCCATGGGGACATATGGTTATGGTCGAATCTGTAAATCTTGCAGCTGGAAAAGTGATTATTCTAGAAATGGGCAACCCTTCTATTTCAAACGGAGAATTCAATAGAAGGAATTTCTTTGACGTAAATAACGAATTGCTGGGTTATAGAATTTATAGAATTCCGGAGTATTAAGAAATGAAGAAGGCGTTATATTTAATAATCGTTCTAATGTTGTTGCTACCAGCTTGCGTCTCTCAAGTGGTTGAAGAAGAACCCAATAATTTAATAGATAGCACTCAAAGTGACCCTGAAGCGATGATTGTTACCTCTACGATGGTTGGAGAAATTGATGAGGCACCTTCTTTTACAGAACAACTTGCTGAAATTCTCAACAGATGTAAATCACGTGAAATGAGTCTAAGCCCTAATGGAGAACATTTGGTAATTCTGTGTGAGGATAAAGACTTATGGACTTTTGATATTCGGAATGGCATTATTGAACTTACTGCTCAGATAGAATTGCCAATGTATGTTTTTAGATTCAAATGGTCAAAAGATTCATCTGCCTTAGCATTAAGTACCCGAGAAGGAGTGCATTTTTTCTCTCCAGTTGAAAAGAAACTGACTGGATATTTAGAGAGCAAGCATTGGTTTCCGGTGGATGTTGCATGGTCTAATGATAATAACAGCATCGCGGTAAGTGTCCCAGGAGGTTCGTTAATTACACCAACAGACGCCTTTGCAAAGATTTTGTCCTATCCTGAACTTGAGGTTTTGAAAGAATTAAACTATGCTGGTGAGACTCCAATTGGCACATTTAGCATTCTTTGGAATGGAGAACTTGAAAATTTTGAATTCTTTTTAACAGCCGGTGAATTGATACATTTAGATGAGAGAGGTCTTACAAAGCTTGAATTTCCAATACTCGCACCAGACTTTTTATCTTATATGGGTTGGTTACCCAATAACCGATTTTATGTTACTGGAATAGTTTTTGAACCCCAATCAACTGAATATAAGATAGGAATCTTTGAAAAACTAGAGAAAATCACAGAATTTACAATAAATGATTCTTTTGATGAATCTTTATATATAGGAATGCTGGATCTCCAGGAGAGTAGTAGCGATATAGAGTTTGTTGCTCTCCTTTCAGACGGAAAAATAATTGCATACAACCTGGATAACAAAGGAGTAAAACCGATTTGGGAAATTCAGAGAAATGGTGTCGACTCATCAAGTAAAATTTGTTTGTTTGAGAATCATAATATCCTTGTTCTGATGTTCGGTGATGGTAATTTTGAAATAATACCTCTTGATTTTAACTTAGTTAATGGTGAAGGATAGAGTAGTGTATTCCAACATAACATTAGCAAGAAGTTGTAAACTTATTGAAACGACTGCAGGTTGGAATGAATAAATATGAATATGATGCGAATGGTAATATGACAAAACGCCAACTAATCGATTCTGACCAGTCGGGCTGGGGATCTCTCTATGACGCTGAAAACCATCTGGTCGAAACGAAGAAGAACGGTCAAACCGAAAATCGCTACCTTTATGATGGTGATGGGAATCGGGTGGCCAGGCTTGATGCGAACGATGAAGGTACGATCTTCATCGGCAACTACTTTGAGGCAAGATATCCAGCAGAAGAGGAGCTGATATCCCCGTTTTTTGATTGTGCGTCAGAAGGGAGCTATTGCACATACCTTCCAATTGTTGGTAACGCTGAAGTGAATGAGCTCTTCACAGGAAAGACGGGCATCAGCTATTACTATGCCGATAGTCAGCGAATAGCGATGAGAATAGGGGGCGAAGCCTACCTCTTATTTGGAGACCATCTGGGCAGTTCGAGTGTTGTCATGAATGCTAATGGAGGGGTGG
>CAZEIB010000286.1:0-2659 GCA_964511785.1 uncultured Oscillospiraceae bacterium | reverse complement strand
GAAGCAGCAGTAAGCGCAAGTTGGAAGGTGCTGCAGGGTTGCCTGGCTTGAGTGCATCGGTTTTATTTTATTAAAATAGAAGGTGGTTTTTATATGGAACTTGATATCATTAGGCAAACAGATCCCCAGCTAGGCCTTGCTATGGATGAAGAGTTAAACCGTCAACGAGAGCATATTGAACTAATTGCCTCTGAAAACTTTGTTTCTCCCGCAGTTTTGGCTGCAATGGGTAGCCATTTAACCAACAAATATGCCGAGGGCTATCCTGGAAAACGCTATTATGGCGGTTGCGAATTTGTAGACATTGTAGAAAATTTGGCCATAGAAAGGGCAAAAATCTTATTTGGTGCGGAACATGCCAATGTACAACCTCATAGTGGTGCACAAGCTAATATGGCAGTGTACTTTGCATTGCTTAAACCGGGAGATACAGTTTTAGGGATGAACTTATCCCATGGAGGACACTTAACCCATGGGAGTCCTGTAAACTTAAGTGGAAAATACTACCATTTTGTATCTTATGGGGTGAATGAAAAAACTGAAACTCTGGATTATGAGGAACTTCGTGAAAAAGCGCTGGAAAGCAAGCCCAAAATGATTGTAGCAGGGGCATCAGCTTATTCTCGAACGATTGATTTTAAAAAAATTAAAGAAATAGCAGACGAAGTAGATGCTTTACTAATGGTAGATATGGCACATATTGCAGGGCTAATTGCAGTAGGCCTTCATCCTTCTCCTTTTCCGTACGCAGATATTGTAACTACCACTACTCATAAAACCCTTAGAGGGCCTAGAGGTGGGATGATTCTTTGTAAAAAAGAGCTTGCCAAGGCTATTGATAAGGGAATTTTTCCTGGTACTCAAGGAGGCCCTTTAATGCATATTATTGCTGCAAAGGCAGTTGCTTTTAAAGAAGCTTTAGAGCCTTCCTTCTTAAATTATCAAAAGCAAGTTATTGCCAATGCAAAGGCGTTAGAGAAAGCTTTAAAAGAGTTGGAAATTCCTATGGTTTCCGGTGGAACAGATAACCATCTTTTACTTTTAGACTTATCTAAAACCCAGCGAAGCGGTCAAGAGATGGAACAGCTACTTGAAAAGGCGAATATTACAGTAAACAAAAATACTATTCCAAAAGAAACCAGAAGCCCCATGGTTACTAGCGGCATACGTATTGGTACCCCCGCAGTAACCACCAGAGGCTTAAAAGAAAAAGAGATGGAACAAATTGCAAAATGGATTAAAACTATTTTAGTTGAAGGGGAAAGTGCCTGCTTAAAAGTAAGGGAAGAAGTGATTGCTCTTATGAAAAATTACCCCTTATACCAAGGAAATTAAAGTAATATATAAAAAAAGCCTGTAAGAACATGTTCTTACAGGCTTTTTTTAATCTTCCAATAAGTATTTTGGATTTTCTCTGCTTCGTTTAAAAATAACAAACTTGTTGCCAATGGTTTGAATAGGGGAGGCATGAACTTTTTCACAAAGAAGTTGACAGGCTTCCTTTGTATCCATAGGGGCCCCTTTTTGAACGGAGCATTTAATCAATTCTCTGGCTTCTAAAGCATCATAAGCTTCTTTTACCACATTGGGGGTAATTCCTTCTTTACCAATATATAAAACCACATCCATGGTATTGGCAAAACTACGTAATTGAGCACGTTGTTTACTTGTAATATCCATATATTCTCTCACTTTCTAATCTACAAAATCAAAGGCCAAGTCATCTAGGTAAATGGTATCCCCTTCTTTGGCACCTTTTTCTCTTAGGGCATCAATTATACCACTACGGCGTAAGGTGCGGTGAAACCAATTTAAGCTTTCATCATCATTAAAATTTACACTGCGAATTAAATGGTCAATGTAAGGACCGGATACCTCAAAGTCGTTGTTAATTTTTGTAATCACAAAACCTTGATTATCTTCTCCGCTAATCATTACCATATCTTCTTCAAAGGCTTCAATAGGGGGAAGGATGGCTAAAGTAGCGACAGTTTGGTTCAGCAAGGGTTCAAAGCCCTGGTAAGCAGCTGCACTTACTACAAACATAGGGATATTTGTGCCGGCAAGGAGCTCTTCCATACGGGCAATGTTTTCTTTTGAAGAGGGAAGGTCTGCTTTGTTACACACCACAATTTGAGGTTTTTCATCAAGGTTACCGTAACTTTTTAGTTCCTCATTAATTTGCCTAAAATCTTCCAGAGGATCGCGCTCTTCAGAACCTGATATATCTACCACATGTAAAAGAAGACGGGTGCGTTCCACATGGCGTAAAAAATCATGTCCTAAACCTATACCCTCACTGGCGCCCTCTACAAGGCCGGGAATATCAGCCAATACAAAATCTTGCCCATGATGGCGAACAATTCCTAAATTAGGGGTTAAGGTAGTAAAGTGGTAGTTTCCAATTTTAGGTTTAGCTGCAGTTACAACAGATAAAATACTACTTTTTCCTACATTTGGGTAGCCTATAAGGCCAACATCTGCAATGGTTTTAAGCTCTAACTGTAAAAACTGTACAGGGGTTTTAATGCCCGGCTTGGCAAAGTTAGGGGCCTGTCTGGTAGGGGTGGCAAAGTGACTATTTCCCCAACCGCCGCGCCCTCCTTTAAAAAGCAATCTTTTTTCATGAGGCTCAAACATATCGGATAGAAGTACATTG
>CAZEIB010000285.1:0-2677 GCA_964511785.1 uncultured Oscillospiraceae bacterium | reverse complement strand
TGGCTCCGCTTCTCTGAGGATGGCCTCGGCGTCATCTACTGGATTCTGATCATAAGCTCGGTCATGCTGGGCATCGGGCAATTAATCTTAACCCTCAACACCTGGGTGCATAAGCGGAAAGCAAATGCATAAGCGACAAGATCACAACGTACGGAAACCCGAAAAACCCTCGCTCGTTAAAAACGTTGACTTATATTCGGCTTTCAGTATAATATAAAGTGTATTTACGGTATCGTCTATAGGTTTTTCGATAGTAAGAGTTACATAAGATATCTGAAAATAATGAGAGCCGGATAAGAGATTTCCGGGACCAAACCGAACTCAATTAAGTAAATTATTCTCAATATTTCGAGGTAATTAGGTTTTGTTTTACAAGCATTGAACTTAGTCAGAGTTTTTCGAGAATGTTTAGAGATATAGCTCTTTTGCTGTGAAAGGAGAAAGTAGAATGGAATTAAGTAATTATTCTTTAGAGAGCTTGCTCTACGAAAAGTCTCTGCCTTCAGCATTCAAAAAAGACAATGGCATTTTTTACACCGACGTTGAGCTTTCAACAAAAATCATAGAACTTTTAAATATACCATTAAACGCAACCATAATGGATCCTTGTTGCGGAACAGGAAGTTTTTTGGTTGCTGCTAAGCACTTGGGATATTCATCAATCTATGGTGCAGATATTGATAAAAAAGCTATTACGATAGCAAAGAACAAGTATGGCATCGAAAATGTAAAAGCTATAGATACGCTTGCTGAAAATGGGGAGCAAGTTTTAAAGAGGTGGGGATTAAAAGAACCTGTTGATTTTTTAATTGGAAACCCGCCATATGCACCAATTACAAAAGATATTGTTATTGATACAAATGACTATCTGTTCTTAAGGAATGTTAAAGATTCTGGCAGTAATTTGTATATTGCCGCTTTGTACAGGGCTTTTGAAATCACAAAACAGCAAGGAACTATTTCGTACATAATTCCCAAGAATTTTCTTCATGTAGCATCTTATAGCGTTTTGCGAAGAATGATTTTAAATGAGAAACGGATAGTATCTATCATTGATATTGGGAAATATTTCAAGAGCGTAAGAGGTGAACAAATTGTTTTGAATCTTGAAAATCGACCAGCACAAAATAACGATATCATCATTTACAAATACGAAAATAAAACGTTTGTAGAAAAACTAAAAGTGCCACAGAGTTTCTATAAAGATGAAATATTGCTGTTTGATAGTGAAGAGGACTTTGCAATTTATCAAACTTTAGAGGGAACGTATAAAAAGTTTAGTGACATTTGTACCGGTTACGTTGGTAGGGGAAAATCTAAATCTGATACGGCAATAACAGGAAAAGATATTCGAAAGTTTTCTTTTAAAAATAAGCCTGTCCCTAAAAAGGGTAATAAAGTATTTATACAAAATATTTATAGTGCTGAAGCTGGTATTATTGCAAGCTTTGCTGGCGATTTGGAAGCGTCAGAGACAGTAACTGTTTTCACTGATGGTGATGAAAAGATGTGTCGTTATATTTTGGGCGTTTTACATTCAAGGCTCTGTAATTATTACTTATTAAAGTTTTGTTTTAATAGTTCAATGTTAACTATGCATACAGATGCTAAGTATTTGAAGAAACTACCCTTGGTTATAGATGATAATACTTTTAACATGGTAATTAGTATTGTAAAGTCATTAGAAACGATAGATTATATGAGCGATCTTTGGTTTGAAATGGTAGAGTCGCTAAACAACCTAATATATGACGCATATAGAATTAAAGAAAAAGAACGGACACATATTGAACATCAAATGAAAAATATCCAATCGCAGAGGTGGAATATTGATAAGCGATGATAAAAAATGTAATGATTTAACAGGGAAAGAATGGTTACAAAATTCTTTTAGTATCTGGAGAGATTTGACTAAAACAAAAGAGGAAAAAGAATTAAAACATCCAGCCTCATACCCTGTCGCATTGTGCGAGAAACTGATCAAAACATTTTCAAAAAGCGGAGCAAATGTACTAGACCCATTCAATGGAACGGGTTCAACCCTTGTAGCGTCACATAGGCTTAAAAGGTCTGCGGTTGGCATTGACTTGTCGACTGAGTTTTGTGATATCGCGAGAAGCAGAGTAGGGGAAGATGACAATATCACGATAATTAATGGTGACAGCTTTACAGAATTAGATAATCTTGGAGAAAACTTTTTTGATTTGTGCCTTACATCCCCACCTTATTGGGATATTTTAAACATGAAGCGTAGTGCTGACGGTAAAGAATCGAAAAATTATTCTGAGAAAGAAAATGATATAGGTAACATTCCAGATTACAAAAAGTTCATTAATAATTTAGGGGGGTTATTTTTAAAAGTTAATCGGGTTTTAAAACCTGGGGCTTACTGCCTTGTAAATGTAATGGATATTAGGAAAAAAAGCGTTTTTTATCCTCTGCACAGCGATTTAGCAACTGAATTGCAACTACATGGATATATTTTTGATGACATCATTATTTGGGATAGACAACAAGATTATAACAATATGAGACCATTGGGTTATCCATATAAATTCCGTATCAATAAAGTACATGAGTATATTTTGATTTTTATAAAAAAGTAGGGAGAGTAATATTATGAACAATGATTTTTTAACATTTCTCAGGCTTAGCGGACAAAGGATTTTTATTGAGG
>CAZEIB010000284.1:0-2677 GCA_964511785.1 uncultured Oscillospiraceae bacterium | reverse complement strand
CACAAGGACAAAAAGACCTCTAAATGGTTTGTGCACGTTTATTATCGTGACTGGAAAGATGAAAAACAAAGAAAGATGAAAAACAAAGAAAGATGAAAAGAGGATTTAACACAAAGAAGGAAGCACTGGCGTGGGAACGTAATTTTCTCATGCAATATACGGATGACTTAAATATGACTTTTTCGCAGTTTTTACAAGTGTATGAGGAAGACCGCCGTCCGCGCTTAAAGTTAAACACATGGCTTTCCAAGATGTATATTATTAATGACAAAATACTGCTATATTTTGCCGATATGCCTATGAACGGAATTGAAGCAAAAGATATTTATCAGGTGGCAAAATACGATTATTGAAAGTCGTGATAAAAACGGAAGACCTTATAAACCTACTTATCTGAAATCCATCCATAACCAATTAACTGCAATTCTCACTCATGCCTATAGGTTTTATGGGTTAAAAAACAATCCCGCCAGTAAAGCGGGGAGTATGGGAAAGAAGCATGCTGATGAAATGAAGTTTTGGACCAGAGAAGAATACATGAGATTTTCTGAAGTAGGGATGGAAACACCAACAGCTTACTATCCTTTTGAAGTTTTGTATTGGTGTGGCTTGAGAGTGGGGGAACTACTTGCATTGACTTATGGCGATGTTGACTTTGATAGAAAGACGATAAATGTTAGTAAGTCCTATCAAAAAATTAAAGGTGAGGATTATATTACAGAACCCAAAACACCAAAAAGCAGAAGGGTTGTTTCCATTCCCGATATGCTTTGTCAAAAATTAAAGGAGTATATGGGATTACAGTACGGCTATAAGATGGATGACAGAATGTTTTTGCTTTCTAAAAGCTACTTGACCAGGACGTTAAAAAAGATAGCAGAAGAAGCAGGGGTAAAAGCAATACGAGTACATGACTTACGGCACTCTCATGTATCACTACTGATTGAACTTGGCTTTACCCCTGTTGCGATTGCTGAACGGGTTGGACATGAAAGTATTGAAATAACCCTACGTTATGCACATCTTTTCCCTTCAAAACAGCTTGAAATGGCGACCAAACTGAATAGTGAAATGGAGGGGTTAACCAATGCGAGTTGAGAAACACCGAAAAAGATATCGTACGGTGGCCTTTAGAATGTCGGAGGAAGAGCTACAAGAGCTAAATAAAAGGGTAATCTTTTCCGGCCGTCAAAAACAAGATTATTTGATTAAAAGTGTGCTGCATCAAAAAATTGTAGTTATCGGAAATCAGGTGCAATTTAATAAGTTGAAAGAGGAACTCAATGAGATTCTCACGGAGCTGAAACGAATTGAATCTGCAGAAGATATTACAGGGGAGTTACTAACCCCAATTAGAACAGCAGTTGAAATAATCCAAGGATGTAATGAGGAGAAACAGTAAAATACGGAGAGGAAATGCCACTCCGTATTCATAGAAATATGCTGTTTTTGTACTGGAAAAATGAATCGGGAAATTTGCTTGATCATCATTTGATCATCAATAGACCCAAAAAAACTCAAAGAAGCTAGTATTTATGCGGGCTACAAGGGTTTTTGTATTTACTCCCACTCAATTGAAGCTGGGGGTTTGGTGGTAATATCAAAGACTATCCGGTTTACTTGATCTACTTCTGTAATAATGCGGTTAGAGACACGGGCCAGTACTTCATGGGGAATTTTTGCCCAGTCGGCAGTCATAAAATCATCTGTTACAACAGCTCGTATGGCAATGGTATAGTCGTAAGAACGTTTGTCTTCTTTAATGCCAACAGAGCGTAAGCCGGTTAACACAGTAAAATATTGATTAATTTCCCCAGATAAGCCAGATTTTGCAATTTCATCTCGTAAAACAGCATCACTTTCGCGTACAATATCTACTTTTTCAGGAGTCAAATCTCCGATTACTCGAATAGCAAGGCCGGGACCGGGAAAGGGTTGGCGCCAAACCATTTCAGAAGGTAAGCCTAGGGCCAAGCCTAACTGGCGTACTTCATCTTTAAATAGCATACGCAAAGGTTCAATTAAACTGGTAAAGCCTAATTCTTCAGGTAATCCTCCTACATTGTGGTGGCTTTTAATTACATTACTGCCTTTTACAGTACCGCTTTCAATTACATCTGGGTAAATGGTTCCTTGGGCGAAATGGTCCAGCTGACCGATTTTTTCAGCTTCTTCTTTAAAAACTTCAATAAAATCGTGGCCAATGATTTTGCGTTTGGTTTCAGGGTCGAAAATACCTTTTAGGTCATGGTAAAAACGTTTTTTAGCATCTACATGATGAAGGTTTACTGGGAAAGCTTTGGTAAATACTTCCACAACCTGCTCAGGCTCTCCTTTACGCATAAAGCCATGATCTACAAATACACAGGTAAGCCTTGAACCAATGGCTTTATATAATAAAGCGGCAACAACGGAAGAGTCCACTCCCCCTGACAAAGCCAAGAGAACTTGCCCTTTTTCTCCAACTGCATCTTTAATTTGTTCAATGGCCGTTTGAGCATAGCTTTCCATAGTCCAAGAAGGTTGACAATTACAAATGTTAAATAAAAAGTTTTGAATGATTTGATTTCCCTTTTCGCTGTAACTTACTTCTGGATGGAAGTAAAGGCCATAGAGGTTTTCTTTTTTATTTTCAATAGCCATAGGGATGTTTTGAGAAGCTGCTGTAGCTATGAAC
>CAZEIB010000283.1:0-2682 GCA_964511785.1 uncultured Oscillospiraceae bacterium | reverse complement strand
TCCTATTTAGGGGATAAACATAAACAAAAAACACAAGCCCTATCATGAAAGAGATAAAAGCAAAGGGAAAAAGATAAAGGAGACCCGTTATCCCAATGGCGATAAATAACAATATCACCACCAAAGCACACTGTATTAGTGCCAGTTTAGAAGGGCTGTTAAGTAGTTTCATGGTAAGACCCCTTTCTAAATAAGGAGGAGTTATTAAATTAGGGCAATTATTAGGAAGAAGCTTTTCCTACCCTCTGTACCCTTTGAGGTTTCTAAGAAAACCGTGAATAGAGGCAACTGCAGGGAGATAAAATAATAGGTTTCCAGCGGCTAAATTGAAATAAAGAAGTTCTTGACGGAAGGAAATAAATATGACATCGCTGATAAGGCACCAAAGGCTCCCGACAATAGCTAGTGTTACCAAAAACAAATTGTTTATGGAGCGACGCTCCTCCCCATTATGCCGAGGGATAGCTTTGCCTACCACATAAGGGGTAATGATAAAAACCATTAATTTGAGGTAGCGGGTAACTGTAACCCCGGTAAAATAGGGCATGTCTCTAGAGAAGTAACTCACATAAAAACCTCTATGGGAACCATACAGGGCCAAGGTGTTGGCTATAAAAATGGTGTTTATGGCAATGGCAATAGAAAAGGGAATGAAAAGGCCTAAAAAAGCCTTTAAAGCTGACTGAAAGAAAGTTTTAAAGGAGATTTCGTCATAATAATAATCATCTTTTTTCACTCGATAAGCGATTGAAGTAATGATAAAGTAGAGAAAGTAGAGCTCAAGAAGGAGAAAGATAGAGAAAAAAATAGATTTGAGATAACCGAGAAAACCAATGGGATTAGACATACTGACAACCATCTTTACTTAGTTTTTACGGAACTTGAAAAACTTGAGGAAAAATAGGGAAAGGGGAAAACTTAACCAGGGAACTTTATTTTAAAGACTGTCCTCTCCTTCCACGAAAAGGAATGGGGCTTCTTTCATCCACTACGGTACAGGTTTTCCCTATAAATCCTCCAAGCTGTTCTTATCACTTATTATTGTTTGCCTCAAGGTTGTAACTCCAAAAGGATTTTGTGATTACCTTTTGAATCCTTAAATACATCCTGTTATGATGTGAAAAATATGGTAAGATCAACTTAATTGATAGAATATCCAATTGGTTTGCTTATATTTTGTAAAACATGGAAAAAATCTTAACAAGTGCCCCACCTATTAAAGCGTTGATATTTTAGCCCCAAGGCTTTACCTGGCAGGGCTAATGGAAATAGAAGAGTGGCTATCTAAAGCTGTTAAAAAGCTTTCATCCCTTCCACCAAGGGCATTAAAATCCTCATAAGTTTGTTTTATCAGGGCAAGAGTATGTGGGGAGAGGGAAAAAACGATGTTATCATTGTAGCTATCAGTAAAAGTTACTTCAATTTCCTTGGCTTTTAAAATTTCTTCAACCATAACAAAGCCTTTTTCCTTTAATAAAAGTTCTCCTGTATATTGATGTTCTTGTAAGAACGTTTTTTTATTGTTTTGCTCATTAGTAAAAAGGCTAAAAATAGAGAAAAGGTAGTTTTCTGTTTTTATGAGGACATGGTTTGGGCTAAAAACCCTATGTAAGGGATTGGAAACCTCTTCCCCTTTTACTGTAGCTATAAAAGAAAGTTGAAAAAACCTAGCCCCTTCACGGGCAAGAACAATGGCAGGTACCACTTTTACCAAAACTTCATTCTCGTAAGTGATTTCAGAGGAAAAAGTGCCGTCTTCATTGGGGATATCAAGACTTCCCTCTACAGGGAACGCAAGAATTTCACTGTCCGTAGGGGTTAAAATTTCATCTCCGGTAAAAGGGTCATAAACTGAGGTGTAAAATTCTTCTGTTCTAAGGAGCTGATTTCCTTGAGCAAAGGCAAAGGTCAGGCTGAATACCACCATTAGGCTAAGAAAAACAGATAGGCTTCTTCGGGTTTTCATAAAACTCCTCCTTTTTTAAATGGGTAAAAGATTCTTAATGAGCCTGTTATTTTTCATTAGGTTTAATTTTCCATCTACTGTTCTTTTTATTAATGATATATTATCGAAATCAGTTGGACATATCAAGCTTTTTCTTAAAAGAGTTTTATGCATAAAAAACGGTGCATCTTGAAATGTGGTGAACTAATAAGGAAAGGTGTATTTCCACATCATGGTTATTTTTGAAACAATAAAACAATGTCAAGTTGAAGAAACAGCTGAAAGTATGATATTATTACAGTACAAACCAGTGGGGAGAGAACTTTCGATGATCTACCAGATAGAGATTAAAAAAGTACATTTAAGCCAATTATATTTGTCCTATGAGAAAATAAACAAGGTGAAAGAATGGTTCAAACCAACTATGGAGAACTTTGAACCGATTTATGTTAGAGATTTTTTAAATAATGGAGAACTTGTTATAACCGATGGACATACACGCACCTATGTTGCGTGGCAATATGGAATGGAAAAAATTCCCTGTATATATGATGAAGATGATATAGTTAGATGTAGCCTTGGTCAGGAATTATATATAAACAATATTTTATGGTGTAACAGGCAGAAAATAAGGTATATTGCAGATTTGAAAGAGAGGGTTATTTCTGACAGAGAATATCAGAAATTATGGATAGACCGATGTGAGAAATTGCATAATATGATTAGTGCATTGCATA
>CAZEIB010000282.1:0-2695 GCA_964511785.1 uncultured Oscillospiraceae bacterium | reverse complement strand
ATGCGCTGGAGGGTATCTGAAAAGGCCATTAAGGGCTATCAAGCTATAGCCCCTACCTTAACTACTTTTTTAGATAACCCCTATATTACACGAAACCAAACAGGGATTAGTCAAGAGTTGGATGCCTTCGTTATCCGCTACACCAAAGGAGAACTTACTTTAGATGCCCTTTTAGCAGAAGTTGACAACCTTTTATACATTACCTTTATGGAAAAGCCTTAATGTATTTGCTTATTATAAAAAAGGAGTGTTTCTTATGAAAAAAACGTTTATAGCCCTTATACTCGTTACGTTATTTGCTTTTTCTATTTTTTCTACTGCTTTCATGGAAGAAAAAGCGCCCCTCACCCTAAGTATTCTTTTTGAAAAATGGTTAAATTCCAAAGTAGATGGAGGTCCTGTTTTACCGGAAGATTTACTGGCAAAAGCCTTGCCTGTAGACAGTTTACTGCGTATTGCTTTTACCCATGTGATGGACCAATACCCCGAAATGACCTTGGAAGACTTCCATAAAATTCTTAGGCCGGATATCAGTTTAGAAACAGAGGAAGGTAAAACCATTTTCCGCTTTTCTTCTTTTTTAATCAACGGGCATTTTCATTATGTTTTAGATGCCACCACGGGAGAATTGCTTTTTGCCGATGTAAGTGACGGCGCTGATATTAACGGATAAGCTTTGCTTTTTACCTATAAAAATCCTCCACAAGACAACCGTTTTCTCGTGGAGGATTTTTTGTTTTTTTCTCTTTATGGTATACTGTTTTTAACCTTAGTTGAAAAAAATAGAAATTAAATGAGGTTTTTCCATTGTTAAAACGCAGAAAAGAAAATAAAATACGAGAATTTTTTCTTTTTATCACTATGTACTTTTTTGTTGCCACCTTTGGTGCATGGCGCTTTTTTGTTATGCTTAGTACTTTTTTCACTCACTTATCTGCAGGGCTTTCCGTAGGCTTTTACCTTTTATTTACTTTGTTTTTATTGGTGGCTTTTTTTATCCCCCGTACTTGGTATACAAAGTTTTTAGATTCTTTAGGCAGCTATTGGATGAGCTTTCAATTTGTTTTTGTTTTTTATGCTTTGATGGAATGGGTAGGAAAACTTCTTTTAGTTAACTGGTTTAAATGGCTATCTCCTTTTCAATACGCCTATATTTCTTTAGGCATATTTTCTTTTGCCCTTGTATTTACCTTCATTGGGGTAGTAAATGCCCGCATTATTCGTACTACCACCTACCATTGCCTTGTTGAAAAACTTAAAAATACTAATCAGAAAATTTCCGTTGTTCATTTAACAGATTTGCACATAGGTAGTATTAACGATTTAAAAGCCATGAAGAAAATTGTAAACAAAGTAAACCAGCTAAAGCCTGATTTAGTTTGCATTACCGGGGATACCTTTACCGAAACCCTTTGGGATGTCTATCAAATTGATGAAATTGCCAAAGCCTTCAAATCCATTCAATCTACCTATGGCACCTATGCCTGCTTAGGCAACCATGATTCCGGAAAAGATTTTCCTCGAATGTTGATCTTTTTTGAAAAGGCCCATATTAAACTTTTGCCCGATGAATATGTCACCTTTGATGGAATTACTTTGTTTGGCCGTAACGAACGCTATCCTGCGGGAAACCGAAAATACAAACGTGGTCCTTTAGAAGAGGCATTAGAAGGAGCTAATCGAGAAAATATTTTTATTGTTATGGATCATCAACCGGCAGATATTGAGGAAACTGCCATTGCAGGAGCAGACTTGCTTTTGTCAGGGCACACCCACGGAGGCCACTTTTTTCCTATGCACCTATTTATCAAAAGAGAATTTCCTCAATATAAGGGAATGAAAAAATATGGGAACCTGTATTGTGTTATCAGTGCAGGCACCTATACCACCACTCCTCCTATACGCCTTGGCAGCAAATCGGAAATTGTTCATATTATTCTTGAAGGATAGTTTAAATCATTTAATTTGGAGGTTTTTTTATGTCTGTATTATTGATTAATGGTAGCCCTCACGAAAAAGGTTGTACCTATACTGCCTTAAAAGAAGTGGCTACTTCATTAAAAGAAGAAGGGATTGAAAGCAGTATTTTTTGGCTAGGAAATAAACCTATTGGGGGTTGTGTTGCTTGTATGGGTTGTAAAAAAACTGGCTATTGTATTAAAAACCCTATGGTAAAAGAATTTTTGTCTTTAGCTGTGCAGTACCATGGTTTCGTGTTTGGCTCTCCCGTTCATTATGCCGCACCAAGTGGTACTTTAACCTCCTTTATGGATTGCTTGTTCTACAGCGCCCCTAAGGAAATTTTTGCTTTAAAACCTGCTGCTGCAATATTATCTGCTAGGCGCAGTGGTACTACCAGCGCTTTTGACCAAATAAACAAATATTTTACCATAAGCCAAATGCCTATTGTTTCCTCCTGCTATTGGAATATGGTTCATGGTAATACCCCTAAAGAAGTTTTAGAAGATGAAGAAGGCCTTTATATTATGCGTACTTTAGGGGCCAATATGGCTTATTTATTAAAGTGCATTCACCTTGGTAAGCTAAACAATTTGCCCAAGCCCCTTCCTAAAAACCCTAAAAAAACTAATTTTGTTAGATAGGCTTTTTTTTAGACTCCCTCAAAGGCGCCCCAGACCATCAAAGAACCTCTACTTAAAAGCGTGGGATGAATGAAGGCGACAAGACGCCTTCA
>CAZEIB010000281.1:1659-2722 GCA_964511785.1 uncultured Oscillospiraceae bacterium | reverse complement strand
ATCATACCACCTCGGAGGATTTTAAAAGACATAAATAAAATTTATTTGAGTCGAAAAGATGTCGTGAGGAAATGGGGGTTGGGCGCCTTATATAACTCTTTCTTCAATGTATTAGATGTAGTGGAAAATCAAACACTCTCATAAGTATTTGTAAAATAATTTCCACACAAAACTAAAAACCAGGTACCACTTAAATTCGTAGCACCCGGCTTACAGTTAACTTGTCATTTTCTTTTCAATTGCTAACGTTTCTCTATATTCTGCCGCTTCCGCTTGTGAATTAAAATCAATGGTTAAGTTACCGTAGTCTTGAAGTTTCGACTCAATTTCCGTAATTGGTACTTTAAAGAATTCTTTTCTATTGTTAACCTTATTAACCCGATATTTTTCAAAATAATTATGTAACTCAGTTTCTAATTCATAAGCTTCATAACTAAATATTAGCGCATGTATATCGTAAACAAATGGTACAGATGCGCTACTTAACTCTTTTATTCTTTCTATTGGTTCTAATCTTCTAGTTACACCAATCTTTAATACATCCTCACCAAAAGCACCTATATTACTTATTATATAAACATACCCAGCACTTGAATGGGCTTCCCTATAATCTAAATCTTTTTTCTCATGCTCTTTTTCTTGAATATTCTTTTCCGTTTCTTCTATTTCTTTTTCTAAATTAATTCTTTCGTCTTCTGAAACTGTATTTTTCAGTTTATTCTTAAGTGATTGCATTAAATTATTGTAATGAGAAATTTCCTTATCCACAATTTTTTTCTTTTCTTCAATTTCCTTGGCTAATTTTTTCTCTTCTCTTTCTTGTTCTCTTTGTAGTCGCATCTCTTCTTTTTCTTCTTCTTTTTTTCTAGCATACTCATAAGCCAAGTACAATTCATCGATTTTTAGATCAAGGTATTGAAATGTTATTGACACTTGCTGAGTAGTATTCAGTTTATTTAAATCAGCGTGTATTTTAATTATCCTTTTTTTTACACTGTCAAAATTTTGATAAGTTACTTTATCAATGAGTACTTCACACTCATTGTTAAACGATCTTAATATT
>CAZEIB010000281.1:0-1649 GCA_964511785.1 uncultured Oscillospiraceae bacterium | reverse complement strand
TTTACCTTCAGCTTTACTACCGTTTACTGTCCAATTTTCATTATATTCAACGGCAGTTTTACTTTTAATCATTTGTTTTTGCTGATCTCTTTTTGCTTTTAACATATCTTTATACACTAATGCAGATGCAAACGTATATTTGGGCTCGTAGATACCATAATCTTGCATGCTAATATCATCATTAATGATTTTAGCTCTCTGAAGCAGCTTCTCTATTTCTTCAATTTTCCAATTTTTTTGTTTCTCTAGTTGTATATTTTCTTTTTCAAGTTCTGACTTTTTCCGCTCAATAGCTCTTACTTCACTTTCAAATTTCTTTCTCTTATTTTGCAATTCATCATCAAGTTTCGCTGACTGCTTAGTTTTTAATTCAATACTATTCTCTAACTCTAAAAAATTCATTTCTTCAATAGTTCTATCTTTTTTCTGTAAATTTTCAAATTCATTTGTCTTTTGTTTTAATCTATTTCTCAGAATAAACAAGTAGACCACTAACACTCCTAACAATATAAAAACTATTTCCATTAATATCCATCCTCATTTCTTCTATTTTCTTATCAGCTAAAACTAATTTTATTTATTTAACACCTATCTTTCTCTATTAACTAAATATTACAGATATTTAATAATATTTCAATATCGAAATATTATTAAAACACTGGTTAACTAAATTTTCCATTATGGTAAAATAATATTTGAAGAGTAATATAATTGATTTTATAATTACATATATGTAATTATAAAAATATTGTAAGGAGAGAAAATTATGTCAAACATGCATCTAAAAAGAAGTTTATCGCATCAGGATTTAATGATTTTAGAGAGTGAGATGGACAAGCACAAAAAAAGTAAACCTGTAGCATTTGTACTATGGTTATTTACTGGCGGTCTTGGTGGACACAGATATTATTTAGGAGATATAGGTTACGCTATTGCGATGACTCTAACTTTAGGTGGACTTGGATTTTGGGCTTTAATAGATGTATTCTTTATCTCTGGAAGAGTGGATAAAAAAGCTGAGATAAAAGAACGTGAATTGATAGTGAGTTTAGGCATAGGCGGAAAGGAACTACAAGAAGAAGCAAGAATAGATTTAGAAATAAATTAATTTTTATCAATAAACTGGCTACTTGTAGAATTAATACACTCTAATTAGCCAGTTTTTTTAGAACTTAGAATATATCGTCACAAGGTATTTAAAATTTTTTAGTATTTTAGAAAATAAAAAAAGCTCAACCCCTATTGGGATTGAGCAATTATATTAACGGAGATGGAGAGATTTACAAACGTATATATATCAAGGGTTACGGTCGCTAGTTGACAATATGTTGACAGCCCATTAATTATTAAATCCGAGGTTCAACTCCCCGTTCTCGTTCCAAAATTGTCAAAAACATTAAAAATGCTATAATCAAATTTATTTCGATTTGTAAGTATTGCTATATTTAATTAAAATTGTTTTTTTGGAGGAAATAGAAGTGAAAAAATTATTTTTATTAGGTACGGCACTGATACTCGCATCTTGCAATAGTGAGGACAACGCACCTGTAGACGAGGAAGTCGATGCGTCAGTTGAAGCAGTAGATGAAACAGAATCTGAAAACATCGAGGTGAACGAGAATCCTAAACCGGGCGATCCTGTCGTATTA
>CAZEIB010000280.1:0-2722 GCA_964511785.1 uncultured Oscillospiraceae bacterium | reverse complement strand
ACGAAAAGCTGCTTGACTAACCACCTCTGGAATCACCGGGTTTACTTTACCCGGCATAATAGAAGAACCGTTTTGCTTTGCAGGTAAATGAATTTCTCCAATACCGGTTTTAGGCCCACTGGATAAAAGCCTTAAATCATTCGCCATTTTAGATAAACTCATCGCACAGGTTCTTATAGCTCCACTTAAATAAAGAAGTCCATCTACATTTTGGGTAGCATCTACCAAGTTTTCTCCTTGTACTACCGGCCAAGAAACCATTTTTTTAACTGCAGGCACAATATGTTTAATATAATAACCACTAGCAGTAATGCCTGTACCAACAGCAGTAGCCCCTAAGTTTAAGGGAAACAAGCCTTCTTTAGCTCGGTTTATTCGCTGTACATCCCTTTTTAATACAGCAACATAGGCTGAAAATTCCTGCCCTAGGCGAATGGGTACCGCATCTTGTAATTGAGTACGCCCCATTTTAATAACCTTATCAAAGCTTTTGGTTTTTTTTTCTAAAGAGACAACCAACTGTTGTATGCTTTCTAAAGCTTCATCAGTTTTTTTAAGTGCTGCCAGTTTTCCTGCAGAAGGGTACATGTCATTAGTAGATTGACCCATGTTTACATGGTCATTAGGATGAACTACATGATAATCTCCCTTTGTACCCCCTAAAATTTCAATGGCTCTATTGGCAATCACTTCGTTAGCGTTCATATTGGCAGAAGTTCCTGCACCACCTTGAATGGGGTCTACAACAAAGGCTTCATGAAGGTTTCCTTCCAATATTTCATCACAAGCTGCTATAATGGCAGTGGCAATTTTTTTATTTAATAAACCGCTACCTTGATTTACTTGTGCTGCCGCTTTTTTAACAACAGCAAAGTAATAAATCATATCTTTATCCATAGTATTGCCTGTCATAGGAAAATTTTCTACAGCCCTTAAGGTTTGCACCCCATAATAAACATTGCTGGGTACTTCCATTTTTCCAACGGTATCTTGTTCTATCCTGATGTTTTTCTTAACCATAATGTTCTCCTGTTATTACAATGATTTGTTTCCATCATAGCATTATGCAGGATTTTTTGCAATATTTTATTTTAGTTAATTTTTTGCTTCATTTTAAGAATTTAAGAAGAGGTTATAGCTTCAAAAAAGAGTTAACGTTTTTGTTAACTCTTTTGCTGTAGGATTAAAGAAAAAAGTAAATGAGGTGACTAAACAATAATAAGCTCCCCTGTATTAATAGCAGTGTGGTTTTCATCTTCCTCTCCTCCTAAAAGTTTCTCTAAAGGGTCATTCCCATGTAAAGGGCCAATAACCCCGTTTAGTTCTTCAACTTTTTCTTGAAGAATTGCAATGATACTCTCCGGTGCCGAGATTTTTCCATTACAATAAATAGCAGCAATGCTTTCTAAGTCTTCTATTTGTACATCTTCTTCAAATTGTAAAGAACCGTTTACCATTAAAGTTACTTCTTTCCCTGTTTCTTTTAAACTTTTAAGAGATTGGCTGCTGTAAGTAAGGGCCCCATTTACCTTATGAAGATTTCCTTGAAAAGGAGTAATATTATTGGCTTTCCCAATTTTTTTAAATCTTTCCAGTCCTGTTAAAGTGATACTGGCTGTTTTATCAACAATGATTGAATCGAATTTTTCCAACTCCTTAACTCCTTTAGGCTGTAACAGTAAATTGTTTTCAATATATAGCTTAGATCCATAAAGGGGATAGGTGGTAGAAGATAAAACAAGATCTTTTATATAGGCATGGTCTTTAGGAACAACGATCTTTTCATTCGCTTGTATGTTTTTAAAAATTTGAAGGTACTCTTCTTTTATAATCATTTTTTCAGCAATCCATTGAATATGATTTTCATTTGCTGCTTCTTTTAAAGAATCATCAATCATTTGTAAGGTACCAGTGATGAAACAGGTTTTTTCTTGATAAAGACTTTCTAACTTGTCTTTACTTAATGAAAAAACTTTTTCTTTAATAAAAACACTTTCTTCAGGGTATTCTTTCATTTTTTCCGCTCTTAAACCTGGAATGCTGCTAACAGCAAGGTTACTTGGGTAATAAAATGTACCCACTACATACATCCCTTCAATGGAAAAAAGAGTTTTTAAAGAATAGGTGGGCGGAAGAACAAGGCCTTCTTTAACAATTAAATATTTCCCCTTAATTTCTTCTTCTTTAGCCAATAAGAACTGTTGGCTATTATTAAAAAGAAGAACTTCTCCTTTTATATCTAGTATGGTTGTGTCTCCTGCATTAATAATAAAATCTTTTTCTATTAGTTTTTGATAACTTTTTGTGGAAGCAATAAGGTCTCCTGTATTAAGCATTCCTCCTGAAAAACCGCTTAACTCTCCCAAGGTTTCGTTAAAAATTAAAGTTAATCCGCTGTTGATAGCTATTTTCTTTTCATTCATTTTTCTCTCTCCTATTCCATTTTCTTTCGTAATTCTTTAATTCCCTGGCTTAGATAGTAACGAACGGTGGAAGGCTCTATGTGAAGAATCTCTCCTATTTCGCTGGCGTTGAGCCTATTATAGTAGCGAAGGATAATTATTTCCTTTCGGGGGGAAGAAAGAGTGTTAATAAATTCTTCCATTTCTATTTTACTATAGTTTATCTCTTCTTTTCCTTCTAGAAAACTTTCCCTATTGAAGAAGGTAGTTTTTTGTTTTTTACGTATTTCATCAATAATATGGTTTCGGCAGGTGGTAAA
>CAZEIB010000279.1:1492-2730 GCA_964511785.1 uncultured Oscillospiraceae bacterium | reverse complement strand
TCCGGTAGTGATAGCTACCATTAAAGAAGGAACTATAACAAAAAACACAGTATTGATTAACCAAGGAAACGTTCTTCCTTTAATTTGGGTTAAAGAAAACACATTTTTAGTACCACAAAACATTCAAGACCAATATCATTTTGAAATAGAAAATGATTTATTACAAATGGTAAAATTTTCTAAAGAAGAAATGCTTCAGCTAAATGATGAAGAAGAAAGTAAAGATGTGGAAAATAGTATTAGAGAAAATTCTTTAAAAACTATTTTGTTAGACCAGGAAAACCAAGATATTCTATTGGAAAAAGGCTTTAATTACCAAATTATTGGCAGTACTGAAAAGTTTTCCCATACAATATTAGTAGAGTTGGGTTTTGAAGGAACTATTGCCCTTGAAGAGGTGAATGTACAAAGCTTTATTCTTCCATTACAAGGAAAAGCCGCTTTGCTTCCTATTGGAGAAAACCATATTACTTCTCTTTCGGCAGGAGGGAGTGAAATTACTTTTGCTGCAGGAGGTAATATTACTATTGAAAACTGGACAGAAGAAGGAAGTTCAGTATCACCTTTAGGCAACATACGTATTCTAGGAGAAAAAAAGTTTTCCACCTTGATACCTACAGTGCTTTTAATGATAGATGATGAAGGAAAAACTGCTCAAGGAAAAGCTTTTTTCTGATGGAAGTTTGTGGATTTGGAGCAATAAAGTTGTTGATCCCGCTACAGTAACAGTAAATGATGAAAACACCATCTACACTCCTTTGATTAAAACCCAAGACAGGGTTGAAATAAAGCAAGTGGAAGTAACAAGTGAAACCTTAGAAGCTAAAATTACTTTTTCAGCCCCCAAAGGCAACAGCGCCGGAGTGATGTATGTTTTAGGAACAGGAAGCGAAACTTTAGAAAAAGGCTATGTGCCACAAGCTTACTGTGTTCAAAGTTATAAAGATTCTAAAGGAAATTGGAGTGCAACTATTAGTGAAGGTCTTGTTAAAGGGCAGGTAATTACTTTTAGAGCCTATGCTTCCTCTATTCAAGGGATTTCCCTTAATGAGAGTACACAAGAATTTTTTACTTTTAGCGATCCCCCTTCTAAAACAACAGTGTTGGGTAAAAAGCCTTTAGCTGTTGATGAAATTCTTCCTCATTCGAAATTTTATGACGGAAACGGGTATGGGTTTATAAATCCTCCTCAAGGTGTGAATATTAGATACCTTGCGGAAAATGGAAATGTATTAGAC
>CAZEIB010000279.1:0-1482 GCA_964511785.1 uncultured Oscillospiraceae bacterium | reverse complement strand
GACCATCCCCCTATAGAGGCCGGCACCTATAAGGCTGTTTTTGAGGTGGAAGAAAACCATGCTGATTACTTTAAAGGACTATATGAAAAAACTATTATAATAACAAAAACGAAAAATCCGGTACATATTACTGTTACCCAAACTACATATGGGCAAAAATTACAAACCCATGTAACCGATAATATGGGAGGAGAACCACAAATTACCTATATAGGTATTCGAGATACCAATTATCAAAGTAGTGTTCCCCCTGTATTTGTAGGCAATTACGAAGTGCATGCCTTTATTGATGGCAACGAAAATGTAGATGAAAGTCATATTGTTATGCCTTTTAATATTTACCCTAAAAAGGTTTATATTTTACCGGTTCCAAATCAGTTTAAACTTCAAGGAATGGAAGACCCAATCTTCACTTTCTATTACGATGGTTTGTTAGAGATAGATAAACATTTGCTAGATGGATTTCTTTTTAGAATTATGGGAGAAGAGCCGGGTTCCTATCCTTATGATGTAAGCTATTTATCCGCTGGAGAAAATTATGCTTTTTCCTTGCATCCTTTTTCTGATGAATTTACTATTCTACCTGGAGAAGAAGGCGATGAAAATGGAGATGGAGACGGAAATGGAGACGGCGATGGAGGAGATAGTGGTGCCGGTCTTGAAGGTGGCGGCGGTGGTGGCGGAGAAGGAAGTGGCCAAAATAAAATTGTTCCTGTTCATCAAAAAGTTAAATTGGAAAATGGAAAAACCTTAGATATTATTTTAAACACTACCCAAGTATTAACCATTAACAAAAAAGAATATAAGAATTTGATTTTTGATACTTTGGATAATAAAACTCGTTACTTTAAACCGGCTTTTAGAATTACGGAAGATGGTTCTCAAGTGCTTTTACACTTGGATACAGAGCCTGAACTAAAAAAAGATGGTGGCTATGCAACAGATATTGAAGGGAATAAAATTTATCGTGGAAGAAGATTAGAACTAAGTTATAATGCTATTGTCGGGTTTAAAAACTTGGGAATTACCCACATAAATATGGGGGTTAAAAATGCTTCAATATTAATATCTTTGAACGATTTGATAAGTCCTCAAATGGAAGATTTTGCCAAAGAAGAAAAAAATCTTTTAAATAAAGGGGTATTTCACATTGTTATTACACCTCAATTATCATTGGAAAACTTAAATACAGAGGAAAAAAGTGCTGTATTAAAAGAAAATATGATTGGGGAAATGTATCGATTAGAATTAGAACTTCATTTGGGAAAAGAAATATATGATGTTTCTTCACTTCTTCCAAAAGCAAAACTACAATTAGGAATAGAAGATATTTTAAAACTGATGGATATTCCAAAAGAAGAAAAGAAAACCACTTTAGAGCAAGTAGCTAAAGATTTGAATCAGAAGGAAAATACCGAAAAAGAAAACCTTGAAGAAGATAAAAAAGAAGAAGGGGAAAAAGAAAATCTGCAAGAAGAAATA
>CAZEIB010000278.1:0-2733 GCA_964511785.1 uncultured Oscillospiraceae bacterium | reverse complement strand
ACATTAAAATAGCCACAACAGCCGCTATTCGAAGGGTTAAAGGGTTGTAATTTTTAGTAGCAGCCAACACCCCGGTATTTTCAGAATAAGTGGTGTTTGCCGGTCCTCCTAAAAACCCTGCTACCATGGTAGCAATTCCATCTCCCATTAAGGTTCTGTGAAGACCTGGGTCTTTTATAAAGTTTTTTCCCACAACCGCAGAAGAAGCATTCATATCTGCCACATGCTCTACAAAGGTTACAATGGCAATTGGTGCAATTAGCATAATAGCAGTTAAAGAAAATTTAGGCATAAAAAACTTAGGCATTTGAATCCATTGGGCCTGGTGAACGGTTTCAAAGTTTACCATACCAAAAAGTGAAGCCACAACATATCCGCCAACAATTCCTGCCAAAATGGGTACAAGTTTAAAAAAGCCTTTGGCAAACAATGTGAAACCGATAATCACTAGAATGGTAATAAAGGCCACAAGCCAGTTTAAAAGAATAGAAGTATTCGCAATGGGAGCTATAATACTGTTAATAGCTGTAGGAGCCAGCATTAAACCAATAATAATCACCATGGGTCCTGTTACTACTGGAGGAAAAAGTTTTAGTATTTTATCTGCACCGACAAAGTATACCAATAAGGCCATTAGCAGATACACTGCCCCTGCTATAATAATACCGCCTGTTGCATAGGCCAAAGCTTCTTGGTATACAGGAGATGCAAGTTCCTCTGTACCGCTATATTGGGTGGCAACTTTTTGTATTGCTGCAATAAAAGCAAAAGAAGACCCTAAAAATGCCGGTACTTTTCCTTTAGTGGTCAAGTGAAAAATCAAGGTCCCAATTCCTGCACAAAGCAGTGCCATGCTTGGGCTCATTCCCGTTAGTACAGGCACCAGCACAGTGGCACCAAACATGGCAAACACATGCTGTATGCCTAAAACCAAGTTTTTTCCCAAATCATTTTTGTTTTTCATACTGCCGCTCCTTTTAATATAAAATTTTTCATAGAAAAACATTTTCCCTCGTGAGGAAAATGCTTTCTTCCTTTTATGAACCAAAGGTAATATACCACGGTTTATTACCCTTGTAAAGACAAATAGCGCTTTATTTAAAAAAGTATGGCTATTCTTTTATTGAATTATTGTGTATCATAGAATATACTACTGTATTCCATCATAAAGGAGTGTTTTTTTTGGAAAAACGACGTATTATCATTTTAGATACTACCTTACGAGATGGTGAGCAAACCCCGGGGGTTTCTTTTCACCTTTCAGATAAAATCAAAATTGCAAAATCTTTAGAGGCTTTAGGGGTTGATATCATTGAAGCCGGCTTTGCTAATGCCAGTAAAGGAGATTTTGAAGCCATTAAAGCTATTACTAAAGAAGTCTCTTCCAGCACAATCTGCTCCTTGGCCAGATGTGTTGAACAGGATATTTTAGCTGCTAAAGAAGCTTTAATTCACGCAAAAAAATCTCGGCTTCATTTGTTTATTGCCACCAGCCCTCTTCACATGGAACATAAGCTCCACATGAGTGAAGATGAGGTTTTTTCAGCTGCGCAAAAAGCTCTTTTACTTGCCAAAAAACATTTTTCAGATGTTGAATTTTCTTTTGAAGATGCCACCAGAAGCAACCCTAAATTTTTAGCTAAAATGGCCAAAATGGTTATTGACCATGGGGCCAACGTACTTAACTTACCCGATACTGTAGGCTATGCTACAGTACAAGAGTATGGGGATTTATTTACCTATATACAAAAAGAAGTACCTCAAAGCAAAAACATTATTTTAAGTGTTCATACCCATAATGATTTGGGCTTAGGTGTAGCCACCACCTTGGAAGGGCTTCAAAAAGGAGCAAGTCAAATTGAGTGTACCATTAACGGCCTAGGAGAAAGGGCCGGCAATGCTCCCCTTGAGGAAGTAGTGATGAACCTTTTTGTAAGGGAAAGCCAGTATCAAATGACCACCAACATACAAATTAATAAGTTATACCGTACCAGTAAGTTGGTTTCTAACCTTTCAGGAATAGATTTGCCTGGAAACAAAGCTGTTTTGGGAGCAAATGCCTTTGTTCATCAAAGTGGTATACATCAACATGGCGTGTTAAATAACCCTGAAACTTATGAAATTATGAATCCTAAAATGTTGGGAATTCCTGAAAACACCATTGTTCTAGGAAAATTAAGTGGAAGTCATGCCTTGGTAGAAAGAGCTAGAGAATTGGGTTTTGAATTAGGAGAAAAAGATATTCCAAAACTTTTTGAACGCTTTAAAGCGCTGGCTGACAGAAAAAAAGATATAACAGATAAAGATATTATTGCTTTATTTGTGGAACAGCAATTAATCACTTCTGCTAGTAGCTATCATCTATCTTCCTTCCAAGTGTTTAGTGGAAACCGTATGACAGCAACTGCTACCGTTTCCCTAGAGAAAGACCAGGATATTAAAACCCGCGCAGCTTGTGGCGATGGCCCTGTTGAAGCCTGTTTTCAAGCCATTGATTTAATTACACAGCTTCCCTGTTCTTTAGAAAGCTATAATTTAAAAGCCGTTACAGAAGGACAAGATGCTTTAGGAGAAGTTACCGTTAGGGTAAAACACCGAGAACATTCTATCATGGGTAAAGGGGTAAGCCCTGATATTTTAGAGGCCAGTTGCCTTGCTTATTTAAATGCTGTAAATCGTATGATCACTTTGCTGGCTGAAGTAGAAAACCATTGAAGTTAAAAAATCATTAAT
>CAZEIB010000277.1:0-2771 GCA_964511785.1 uncultured Oscillospiraceae bacterium | reverse complement strand
GGGATAGCTCTAACTATTAACCTCTAATAGCGTAAATGATTAACTATGATTCAATGATATCTAAATAAAATTAGATCGTCTAGCTTTATTTAGAAAAAGTGAGTGTTATTTTATGGATGATTTTTCGAAAAGATTGAAAAGTCTTAGACTTTCTATGGGTTTAACTCAAAAGCAATTCGGTGCTTTAGGCGGTGTTAGCGATGTAACACAAGGCTATTACGAATCTGAAGATGCTACTAAAAGAAAAAACCCTGGTATGAGCTATTTTTTAAATTTAAAAGAAAATGAAATTGATATTAATTATCTTTTAACAGGCGAAAAAGCAAAGGAAGCATTAAATACCAAGGAAAGCTTGCTCCTAGAAACATTCCGCAATGGCGACACAGAATCACAAAATCTAATTCTAGATTTATGTAGAAAGCTTGCGACTATTCCCCAATCTACCAATTACAGTGCAGCCAATATCAACAGTGATACTCATACCAATGTTAATACTGGTGGTGGGGATTACATGCCGAAAGGTAAAAAAAAGTCATAAACATATTTAATTTGGATGCGGGAACACTAGCAACCAAAAAGGGATATTTGCGTCTAACTTCCCTACTCAAACAATATGCTCAAAAGCTCCAACAGGAGTTCATAAAAAAAATAAGCAGATTGTTATCTCATAATAAAACGATAAGCATTAGATATATATATAGAACTATTAATTAAAAGGTAATGGAATTATGGAGAAGAAAAGTCCTGTAAGTACTGGTAAAAAGATCAAAAAAATATTGTTATATACTTTTGGTTCAATTGTCGTAATTCTGATGGCAATAGGTTTTTTTGCCGGCGAAAGTAAAAAAACACAGGTTGCTACAGATTCCCCGAAAATAGAAGTTGCACCAAGTACCATAGAGGAACCTATAGTTGTAGCTGTACCATCAATGGAAGATCATATTAATGCATTGATTAAATCAGATAATCTATACGGCGTTAAAATCGATAATTTCACGCTCAATAATAATGCTGCGAAAAATGATGGTAGTAAAATTGCGCTCATAAATCTAACTTGGGATGAAAGAAATTCAGCCACAAGAACTCAACAAATGCTTGAAATGTATTCTGCAAGAATCGTAGGAAAAGCATTAATCACTGATCCTAATATTCAAGAAGCCGTATTGTTTTGGGAAGTTCCTTATCATCAGAAAGGGCAAAATTCAGCTAAATTTAATTATTTCAAAAAGAATAATGAGTTTTATGAAGGCGATAAGTGGTATGCGCCGGTACTGCGATAACTTTAAAGTTTGATGATATGAAAAAGTACCTTCTCGCTCTATTTTTCTTAATCGCAAATGCGAATATCTCGTTTGCGTATATCACTGATAATCCTAACGATCCAAATGTAAAAGCCAAATGCCGAAATGGAAAGTATTCAACCTCAACAGGTCGTGGCACATGCTCTCGTCATGGCGGAGTTGAACGTTATCTTACGGATTCAAAAGCAGTGATAAAACCAAAAGAAACAGCACCTAAGAAAGATAGTAGATAGGTTTTTTGATGAATACGATTAATTTAACTTTATAAGGATACTTCACGATGGCTATTGACTACCCAAAGCACTCTCTTTCAATATATAATTTACAAGCTTATAAAACCCTACGTCAAACTAAAACTCGACCTAGAACTAAACTTTTTTTTGAAACTGATTCTATCCCAAATATTCTTAATAAAGACCTTGAAGAGGATGGTGTTCCACATAAAGAACTAAATCTTTATGAGGTTTTAAAAGCTTTTTTCAGCACTAGAAGTACTGATATTATAAAAGCAAAAAGAGGCTATACAGCATATAAATACATAGACTTTTCATTTAATGATCAAGAACGCTATCTTATTGCAAAAATTGAAAGAGGTCGTTATGGAACTCATAGGAATGTAGAAACTGTAGATCCTGTAGATCCTGTAGATCCTAATATCCAAAAACAATCCTCTGATCCTGACACTATAGAATCTCCACAGATACCTGAAAAAAAGACCATTGAAAATCATGAAGCTCCATTAGAACCTTTTTATCTTGGCTTCTTTGTTCCTAAAGGCTATCGATCAGCTTTTTTCTTTGCACCCAAACGAGGAAATATTAATCTCCGCTCTTTATTTTGGGAAGACTTCAAAGAATACTTTAAAACCGTTGCAGACTGTCCAATTGAATGTGAATTATTATTAACAGGATATGTGTATAAACAATGGCTAAAAGCTGATATCACAGAAATTATTGCTCATCAAGATGTATATCTAAAACCAAAGGATGTTGCTAATAGAATAAATAAAAAAGAAAGCTTAGGAAGATATGCACAATATAATCAAAAAATAAGTATAAAACCAGATCCATCAGTAAGAGATAAACTACAAAACTTCATAAAAATTAAAGACGATAGCGTAGTTTTATTGCAAGATGACTATAATGAAATTGTCAAAAACTATGATCAAGTCCGTGTCATAGCTACTCAAAATGGAAAGCAACAATCTTTTCCTATAAAAACAACTAACCAAGATTTAACACAGCAGTTTTACATCGATTTGCCAAATTTAGAGTACTCATCAAAAGGACACCCAAAAAAAGATTCTATCGAAAAAGAATATAAGGCTGTCTATAATGACTATAAAAAGCACCTCAAAAAAGTGAAATAAGTCATATAGGAGTCGTTATGTTTTCAAAAATTAATGTATGCCAAATAATAATGGGGCATATTAAAACTTTGAGATACGATACATCTGATTATCAAGCTAAT
>CAZEIB010000276.1:0-2790 GCA_964511785.1 uncultured Oscillospiraceae bacterium | reverse complement strand
AGGAAGGGAAAAACTTTTCCACAAGTCTACTTGGGCTAAATGGATTAAAGCATTACTGGAAAAAAAAGTGGTGTTAGGGCCTACATTGTCAAAAAGATGCAACTCCGTATCTGTAAGCAAACCGCTATTTTCTCGCTTTAAAAGACCATCCCTTAAACCGGGAACAAATAAAACATCTAAATCTCCTGTTAAGGCATGGCCCAATTGACCGCAAAAAACGCTGTGGGCAGTAGGAGGTAATCCGTGTAAAACAGCAGAGGAAAAGGCGGATTCCATCCACAGTGCCAGATGAACAGCGGGAATTCGCTTTCCTTTCATTAAATCGTGAATTTGGTCTAAAAGATTCAAAATTAATTCCCACACTTGGCGATTTTGAGAAACCAAATCTTCTAAGTGTAACTCAAGCAATTGCTCTTCTTGTAAAAGAAGGGTTTCGTAAGCGTTAACATTAACTAAAAGGTTGGTTACAGCATCAAGAGAGGCGATGGTAGTTTTTGCTTGTGACAGTTCTTCTTGAAAAGTTGTTAATGGAGTAATAAGACGCAAACGAGCTGCTTCTGCTTTAACAAGTTCTTTTTCTGTTCCTTTTTTAAAAGGTGATTTCCATTGGTTGCCTTTAATTCCGTAAGCTAAAATATAATTTTCCAAAAAATAACATTCTTCAGTGGTTAAAGGAGAAAACCCTGATTTAATACATGAAATCATATCAGAATGTTGGTAGTTTTTTGTAGCAGCACGAATGCCATGCAAAAGAAAACGAATGAGTCCATGATCGCTGGCGGAAAAAGGTTGATCTAAGTAAAAGGGGATACCGTAACTTTTAAAAAGGCCATAAACAAGGGTGCGATAGCTCTCTACATCACCCAGTAAAACCGCCATTTTCTCCCAAGGAATTCCTTTTTGATAAAGGTGAATAAGCTGATTGGCAATATGGTCTATTTCATCAAACATGTTGGAATAAACATATAAAGAAATATTTTTAGGTTGCTTTGGATAGGTGTTAAAAGGATGGGCAAAAAGATTGCTAGATAGATGAAGCAGATCTTGGCTAGTAGAGGGAGGGTTTTCAATTTTTCCCGGTTTTATTTCATAAGGGATGTGATGCTTTTTTAATAGATGAGCCAATAGGCGAATGCTGTTCCAAGCAGTGCGAAAAATATTTCCATCCCGTGCATGAAGGGCGTCTGCAACCATTACAACAGTAAGGCTATAGCATAAAGGAGCGGCGGTAACGATTAAGTTTCGTAAATCGTAGGACAATACATCAAAACCATATAAAAAGATACAGTGTTCTTCAAAAAAAGAGGATTGAGATACTCGTAAAAGAGCATCTTTTGCCAAATCGCTTTCGTCTACAAATTGGTTTTCCAACAAGGTTTCATAATGAAACCAAATGTGGTAAATATCACTCAATTTTCCATGTAGAGCGGTTGAATAATCTTTTTGTTCAAGATGAAGGGATAAAAGATCAGGATCATAACCGTTTTCTTTTAACAAGGTGATTTCAGAAAGAATTTTTTCCCCAAAACCTGAAGAGGAAATCATTGAAGTATAGTAAATTAGCTGATTTTTTGCTTTTTGAATAGCTTGTTGAATGGCTACTTGTTTACCTAAGGCAGTAATAGGAATACGAGGATCTCGACCGGTTTGTTCAAAAATTCGCTCGTACAATCGAGAAGGTGACAGTACTTGAATGGAAAAAAAACCTTTAACTTGAAGAAAACCTAAAAGATCTCTTTCTCCTTGCAATGTATATTGTTCGGGAACAAGAAAAATAACAGGGCGAGTTTCATAAACCTTTTTAATTTCTTCCAAGGTTTTGATTAAAGCATGTTTTGCTCGTGCAGTAAATATTTGAACTGATGCCATGATTCATTCCTCCGTACCTGTTTCTTTTTCTTATTATCCCATAGCTTTCTTGCTGCGTCAAAAGAAAAAGAAAAGACCTAAACAAGAGAAGGTGGCTATATTTGTGTTATTGGGTATAATAAGATTGTAGAAGAAAGGAAGGGTGGGTGTAAAGGTGATGAAAACAGAAACCACCATTGCAGCTATCGCTACTCCTTCAGGAGTAGGTGGAATTGCTATTGTACGTTTAAGCGGTAGTGATGGAAAGCGGATACTGAAAGAGATATTTGTAAGCAAAAGAAAAAAAGAAAAATACATGAGCCATCAAATGATGTATGGACATATTATAGAAAATCAAGAACCTTTAGATGAAGTGATGGTTGTATATATGGCGGCACCCCATACTTACACAAGGGAAGATGTGGTAGAAATATATGTTCATGGGGGGAGCATTATTGCTTCAAATGTATTGCAGTTGCTGTTAAATAAGGGAGCGGTTTTAGCTGAACCCGGAGAGTTTACAAAAAGAGCGTTTTTAAACGGGCGTATTGACCTAAGCCAGGCAGAGGCGGTGATGGATGTGATTTCCGCCTCGGGGAAAAAAGCTGCTCAAATAGCAATGCGTCAGCTTTCAGGGGGGGCAAGCAAGTTTATTAACCAAGCGCAACAACAGCTATACCAACTGGCAGCAGGACTTGAAGCGGCGATAGACTATCCTGAAGAAGTGGAAGAAGAAGAGGCTATTTCCAAGCTTGAACAGGGAATGCGAAAATTGGCTCAAGACCTTATAGAGGCCAGCGATATGAATGCCAGCAGGCTTTTAAAAGAAGGACTGATGGTAGCTATTGTGGGTAGACCTAATGTTGGAAAAAGCTCTTTGCTAAATGCATTAACAAAGGAAGAACACGCTATTGTAACGGATGTGCCCGGAACTACAAGGGA
>CAZEIB010000275.1:0-2823 GCA_964511785.1 uncultured Oscillospiraceae bacterium | reverse complement strand
AATCTTATTGATTTGCTTGACAAGCGGAACTGCACTTTTTGCACAGAAGAATCTCTTTGATAAATATGCAGATATGGACGGATATACCTCTGTATTTATCTCAAAATCAATGTTCGAAATGATGCCAAGCATTGAAACCGGAGGACTGAACCTAATCAACATGAAGGGAAAAATCGAGTCTTTGCAAATCTTAAACACAGAACGAAAGGATCAGATCGCTACCTTGAAGAAGGATTTTGATAAGTTGATTAGTGGTAAGCACGAGGAGCTGATGCGTGTGAAAGACGACTCCACACGGGTGAACTTCTATATCCTCAAAAGTGGAGATAAGGTTAAAGAGCTGATCATGACCTCTAGTATGCCTAATCAATTTACGGTCATGCAATTATTAGGAAACTTCACGCTGAAAGATATTCAGCAAATTACAGAGCAAGCGAAATAAATACAAGCCTATGATTGAGGCCGATATTGCTACCCGGTGGCAGTATCGGCTTTTTTAGTATGTCGGGCATGTTCCCGTTCTTTCAGGGTGTAAGTCCCTGACTGCGCCGTGCTGAAAGGAAGCAGTAGCGATTGGCAAGGGTGTTGCGGGTGACCGCAAATCTGAAAGAAGCCATCAGCAAATCCTTTGTTGTGACGCACAGAAATCTGATATAAGGCTCACTAGGGTGGGCAACCGAGCTATGGATTGGTAAAGCCCTAACATCAGCCGTAATCCCTTAGAGTAAATCAGGCACAACTTGGAGACAGAACGTGAACTTATCCCGAGAGATCTCAACTTCCGCCCCAACAGGGCACGGGTTTCCAGCAATGATTACCTTTAGTTGTTGAGAAGTCAGCAGAGGTCATAGTACCTGTCTTTTGATCAATGATAGGGAAGGACTGAATTTGTAGATTTAAGGAACCGTTTGTTCAAAATTTGTTTTATGGAGCAGCCGCAATTCACATCGTATCCATTAGATATTCCTTTCGTTTACGAAGAGAATACGAACGCTGTGTGCCCTTCTGATAGCAGTAATGACGTATTCAAAGCTGATTCAGTAAAGGCGTTGCAAGTAAAAGAAGCAGGAGAGCAGAATCGAGCCTTAACCGTGTGTTTATTGGATCGAATATTATCTTATGATAATCTTCATCAAGCTTACCTTCAGGTAAAGCGCAACAAAGGAGCCTGTGGTATTGACGGGGAGACGATCGCCGAATTCTGGTTATGGTATCAGCTTGAAAGTAAGACTTGGATTTCATCCATTTCATCAGGCAATTACCGCCCCTCAGGTGTTCGTCAGGTCGATATACCTAAACCGAATGGAGGTGTTCGCAAGCTTGGGATTCCTACTGTTCGAGACCGTGTTCTCCAACAAGCGATTGCCCAAATCTTAACTCCTATCTATGAACGTCAATTTTCCCCTCACAGTTACGGTTTTCGCCCTAAGCGGAGTGCTCACGGGGCACTCTCTAAAGGTGGTGAATATGTTCGTGAGGGCAGATGTGTAGTTGTTGACCTGGATTTAAAGAACTTCTTCGACGTTGTCAATCATGACCGCCTCATGCATCACCTCTCTAAGGATATCGGCGATAAGCGACTACTTCGTCTTATACGTCTGTATCTGCAAAGTGGTATCCTGTTGGATGGTCTTGTAAGTCAACGTACGGAGGGCACCCCTCAGGGTTCTCCTCTCTCACCCCTATTATCTAATATCGTCTTAGACGAACTGGATAAAGAGTTGGAAAGGCGTGGTCATACTTTTGTTCGCTATGCTGACGATTGTAATATCTATGTACGAAGCCTGGAGGCGGGAACACGGGTGATGCAATCGATCAGCTACTTTATCGAAAACAAACTCAAACTCTTGGTCAATAAAGACAAGAGTCGTGTTTGTTATGTGAATCAAACTAAGTTTTTGGGTCACACCATCCAGCGTGATGGTTCACTGACACTTCACTCTCAGAGCCTTGAACGTGTAAAAGGGAAAGTTCGTAAAATTACCCGTCGTAACCGAGGTGTTAATTTTGCGCAAGTGATTGCCGAATTAACCCCTGTTCTTCGAGGTTGGTTAACTTACTTTCGTCACGCTCGTTGTCAAAAGCATCTATCCAGTTTAGACTCATGGATACGCCATCGCTTGCGTTGTTTCCGCATGAAGCAATGTAAGCGTGTCAAGACGCTGCAATCTTTTTTGCATAGTCAGGGTGTAGAAGTGTGGCAAAGTTGGATTCTAGCTTTATCGGGCAAGGGTCACTGGCGTAAGTCGGGGTGCCCTCAGGCGCATCAGGCGATGGGGAAGGCTTGGTTTGAGAAACAAGGTTTGTATAACCTTTCATTAAACTACGTTCGGTTAAACAATCTATGAAAACCGCCCGGTGCGAGAGCATGCCGTTGGTGGTGTGAGAGGGCGGGGGAGTAATCCCCCTACCTACTCGATTTTATCGTTTTCTGTCGTATTTGTTAAAATGAGTGGTTGGTTATGCAGTTGTCTATGCATCTAGTTTTTCGTTATGTATTAAATTACAGGTGTTTACACATTATTCAGGTACCTGAATAATGTACTGGTCGTTTTCCATTCGTGTACTCTTCGTTTATTCCTTTCTATTTTGCTATATCCCATCTTCTCAATAACGGATCGAGAGTATGCAATAAAGTCTATAAATTCATAATCTTGTTCAAGATGTACTATTATTTGATCTTTGATTTCTTTGCAACTCATTAAAGAAAGCCTTGTCATTCCTAATTTAATGCATACTCCTCTGTATTTTTGTATAAGCTCTGTTAATTCGTAGTTTAGTGCATCAGCTTCTGAGTACAAAGAAGAAACAACGCCATCTTTG
>CAZEIB010000274.1:0-2836 GCA_964511785.1 uncultured Oscillospiraceae bacterium | reverse complement strand
TATCAACCAAAGGAGGAACTAAGCCGTTTTGGTGATAAAAATAGGCAAAGGCTGTAAAAATTAAATTATCAGGTTGAGAGCCTTGATCTTTTAAAGAAAAGGTGAAGATGTTATAGAGACTTAGGGCCATTCCTTGGCTGTCAAAACCCGGGCCGATATTTCCTGTAGTGGCAGGAACTTTAATTTTAATCATAAAAGAACCTCTAAAATACTCTTTTCCATTTGATTTTTTTCAATGGTTTTGTTTTGGGTAAGGGGTTTAGATAAAATATTTTTTAGCTCAAGAGGAAGAGGGGACTTTGTAAAATTTTGGATTAAGTCAAGGCTTTTAAGCTCGTTTTCTGTTGGAAGGCCCAAGGCTTTTGCAATAGCTAAAGGGAATTTATAGGGAGAAGCGGTGGCGGTAACAAGAACTTTTTCTTTATGGTTTTTTTGGTAGGTTTTAGCAGCCAAGTAACCAATAGCACTATGAGGGTCCATTAAATAGCCATGGCTATCGTATACTTCTTTGATAGCATCCAGTGCTTGGCTATCGGTAAAATAGTAACCTTGCAAGTGCTTAAATAGTGAAAGGTCTTTTACAGTGTATTGTTTATGTTGATTTAAATCTTCCATAAGAGCGCTAATAATTTTAGGGTCTTGATAATGGTAATATAAATAGCGTTCTAAATTGCTGGAAATTAAAATATCCATAGAAGGGGATTGGGTTTGATAAAAAGGCCTGTTGCTATTGTAGATACCTGTTTGAATAAAGTCTGTTAAAACATGGTTTTCATTAGAGGCACAAAGGAGGTTGTGAACAGGCAAACCGATTTTTTTGGCTAAAAAAGCGGCTAAAATATTACCAAAATTACCTGTAGGAACACTAATGGAAACAGGTTCTCCCTTAGCAATTTCCCCTTGCTTAACCAACTGATAGTATCCATAATAATAATAAACAATTTGAGGAAAGAGACGACCAATATTAATGGAATTGGCAGAGGAGAGGAGGTAATGGTTTTGTTTTAAAAGGTTTTTGAAAGCCTCCTTGTTAAACAAGGTTTTTAAGCCGCTTTGGGCATCATCAAAGTTTCCTTTAACCCCAAAGGCAAAGGTATTGTTCCCTTCAATAGAGGTCATCTGCTTTTTTTGAATGGTGCTGATTCCCCGTGTGGGGTAAAAGGCCAATATTTTTGTGTTAGCTACCTCTTTAAAGCCATATAAAGCGGCGCTGCCTGTATCTCCGGAAGTGGCAGTTAAGATGGCCAATTGCTTTGAAGGGGCCAAGGCTTGCAAAGCTGAAGAAAGCAAATGGGGAAGTAAGCTTAAGGCAAAATCTTTAAAAGCAAAGGTAGCACCATGGTATAACTCCATGATGTATTGATTAGGCAGGGAATAAATAGGAAGAATTTCTTTTTCAAAACTTTGGTAGGCCTTATCAATGGCGTCAAAAAGTATAGGTTTTGGAATATCTGAAAAAAGTAAAGCCAGAATTTTTTTGGCAAAATCCGTGTAGGTAAAATTCATTATTTCTTCCTGAGAAAAGGCAATGGTGGGAAGGGCTTGGGGTAGCAGCAACCCTCCGTCATCTGCCAACCCTTGTAAAAGGGCTTCATAAGAAGAATAAACTTGGCTTTTTCCTCTGGTACTAATATATTTCATACTACCTTCCTTTCTAAGGAATTAATGCTAGTTTAAAGGAGAAAAATTAGGAAAAACAAAGTCATAAGAAATGGTAATGTTCTTATCATAAGGATTTTTACTGGGTTTTTCAATTGTTTGTTAAGAATAAACTTTAAATAAACAAAAACCTGCTTAACCTATAGGCAGGTTTTTGTTTAAAAGGTTCTTATCTTACAAACAGGAAGGCATCGCCTTAGCGAAGGCTTTTGCCAGTTCTTCTTGCCAGTTTCCAATGGGAGCCAGTTTTCCAAGGAAAAACCGTAGGGTTTCAGGTTCCTGCACAAATTGCAACCCGCCAATCAGTTCACGGTGGTTAAAAAGCCAGGCAATACGATCGGCCACAAACTTTATTTGAGAAAGAGTAAAAACCCTCTTTGGTATAGCCAAACGAACAAGTTCCATGGAAGCCAAAGACTCAGAACCGTCGGGGTTACGTTGTTCGGAAAGGGTGCCTCGTTCCATCCCCCTTACACCACTGGCAATATAAATAGCAGCAGCCAAGGCCCCAGCAGGGTACTGCTTTTGAGGAATGTGAGAAACAAACTGGCTGGCATCAATATGACAGCCCAAGCCACCTGAAGGGGTAACGACCGGTACGCCTTTTTTTTGAAGTTCTTCTGAAAGGGCAGCTACAAATAAGGGGGTTTGGCTAATTACATCCATGTCTAAAGTTTCTTCAATGCCTACAGCCATGGCTTCCATCTCTCTAACAGACATCCCTCCGTAGGTTAAAAAGCCTTCAAAAAGAGGGATGAAATTTTGCATTTTTTCATAGAGGGCTTTATTAGAAGTACAAATACCACCACCACGGGCACAACCTAACTTACGGCCGGAAAAATAGATTAGATCGAAGCAAGCGGCAATTTCTTTTACAATTTCGCCTATAGTCATGTTGGCACAGGCTTCTTCTCGGGTTTTAATAAAAAACAAGTTGTCTGCCAGTAAACTGGCATCTAAAACAGATAAAATATTTTCTTTACGACAAATAGCGGAAACCTCTTTCATATTTTGCAAAGAAATGGGCTGCCCCCCAACAAGGTTGGTACCTGCTTCTACCCGTACAAAAGAGATGTTTTCACCCTTAATAGTATTAATAGAGTGTTGAAGCTTATTTAAGTCGAAATTTCCTTTAAAAGGGTGGGTGCTGTTAATTTTAATGCCTTCTTCTAAAATG
>CAZEIB010000273.1:0-2842 GCA_964511785.1 uncultured Oscillospiraceae bacterium | reverse complement strand
TCTTCATCAGCCTTAGAAAAATGAGTAAAAGCCCCAGTAACTTTAATATGTTCACTTTTTTTTGCAGCATCATAAAGGCTTTGGGTTTCTTCTAAGGTCTTTGTTCCAATACGGTTCATCCCTGTGTCTACTTTGATGTGTATCAAAGCTTTTTTTTGGTGTTTTCTACAAGCTTTTTCAATCCACTTTATTTGTTGCAAATGGGTTAAAGTAAGGGTTAAATCATAAATGACCCCTTTTTCGCTTTCTTTTTCTAAAGTAGGGCCTAATATTAAAATAGGCGCTTTGATTCCCTTGGTTCTAAGTTCAATTCCTTCTCCAACTCTGGCAACCCCCAAATAAACAGCACCACTATCAAGGGCAGCCTTCGCAACTTCATAAGCACCATGACCATAGCCATTTGCTTTAATCACTGCCATCAGCAGGGTCTTTTTATCTAAACAGTCTAAAATGGCGCCTACATTTTTTTTAATAGCCGCCATAGAAAGAGATATTGTGCTGTAATCATCTTTAATCTTTTTTTCCATTGTTACTTCTTTTATAAACCTCTTACTTCTTCTTGGGTTAACATTTGTATGCCATGCTCTTTTAATACTTGAGTGGCTTTTTCAAGTTCTATTACCCTAAAAACAATTAGGGCATTTTTTCCAGCATTACGCACAAAACTATATAAGTATTCAATGGCAATATCGGCCTCGCATAGTAGGTGAAGCACTTTAGATAGTCCCCCTGGTTCATCAGGTACAGCTGCTGCCAGCACATCGGTTAAACGTACAGTATAACCAGCTTTACTGATAACCTTCATAGCTCTCTCATAGTCAGCTACAATGGTTCGTAATATGCCAAAATGGGTGGTATCGGCAATAGATAAGGAAACTAGGTCAATATTTTCTTTACCTAAAAGTTCTGTAAACTCTGCCAGCTTGCCCGGAGTGTTCTCTATAAATACGGAAATCTGCTTAATATGCATTCCACTTCCTCCTTTAAACTTTTTTCATCTCTTTTATACAGTATAAATTATTTTTCCTTCACTATCAACTTTATTTTACCGTTTATCAATTACTCTTTGGGCTTTTCCCTCACTTCTGGGAAGGCTTCCAGGAGAACTTAATACAACTTTTGCATGGATTAACGCATGAGAGGCCAATTGTTCTTGTACTTTTCCTGCCAAGGTTTCCATTTCTTTTACAGTATCGCTTAATAAATCAGGAGACAATTCCACCTGAACGGTAACTGCATCTAAGGCTCCTTGTCTTTCCACAATAATTTGATAATGAGGTTCAATTCCTTCCACCTGTAACAAGGCATGTTCGATTTGGGAGGGGAAAACATTAACCCCTCTAATAATCAGCATATCATCGGTTCTACCTGTTAGGCGTCCCATACGGATATGGGTTCTGCCACAGGGACAAGGAGTATCAATTAACATAGTTAAATCATGGGTACGGTAACGAATTAAAGGCATACCGTGCTTGGTTAAAGTGGTAAAAGCCAAATCTCCTACCTCACCATAAGGCAATACCTTGTTATCCTCACCAATAATTTCAGGCACAAAATGATCCTCCCATATATGCATCCCATTTTTTTCCATACATTCTACACTAACTCCAGGCCCCATAATTTCACTTAAGCCATAAATATTAATGGCATTAATCCCAAGGGCTGTTTCAATATGTACGCGCATCGCCTCAGTCCAAGGTTCTGCACCAAAAATGCCGGTTTTCAATTTAAGTCTGTCTGAAGTAATCCCTTCTCTACTTAAGGCATCAATAATATTTACCGCATAAGACGGAGTGCAACATAGGGCCGTGGCACCAAAGTCTTCCATTAACATTAACTGTCTTTGCGTATTCCCTCCACTAATAGGCACCACTGAAGCCCCTACTCTTTCCGCTCCGTAATGGGCACCAAGGCCGCCTGTAAACAACCCGTAGCCATAAGCCACTTGTACTACGTCTTCCTTATTAATCCCTGCGCAATACATGGCTCTTGCCATTAGTTCGCTCCACCTGTCAATGTCTCCGCTGGTATATCCTGCAACAGAGGGCTTTCCTGTTGTGCCGCTGGAGGCATGAATTCGTACAATTTCCGATTGAGGAACAGCAAATAAACCAAAGGGATAATTTTCCCTTAAGTCCTCTTTTTCTGTAAAAGGCAATAAATGCAAATCTTCTACTGTCCGAATATCGCCAGGGCTAATACCAATTTTTTGCATTTTATCGCGGTAAAAAGGCACATGCTCATAAACTCTTCGCATTACCCCGCGTAATCTTTCGTTTTGAATATCCCTTAGCAGTTCTTTTTCCATGGTTTCCATGGTTTTATTCCAATAAATATTTTTACCCGCCATATTCTGTCTCTCTTTCTTTGGCTTTATTAAGATGAAAAACCAATATCAAAGGCTTTTTCATTAATGGCATAAGTAGGGGGCTTTACACTTGCTTTGATTGCTTCATATATTTCAAAAATCAAGTCCATTAATCCTGATGGTAAATGTTTTGCCAGCTTTCCAAGTAGCACCATGTTTACAGCCTTCATGTTTCCACATTCTTTAGCAATCTGTAAAGCGTCTACTTCTTCAACCTTTCCTACTTCAAAGGCGGGCTCATAAGGGGATTTTGGATAAACAGTCGCCCCTGAAATTACGGGCATGGGTAGGATTTCTTGAGTGTTTACAATTAATAGCCCGCCTTTTTTTAAAAAGGGAACTCCTCTACCAGCTTCCAAAGCTTCAAAGGCTATTACATAATCTCCTTTGCCTTCGCTTACCAAAGGGGAATGTAGCTCTTCACCTACTCGAACATGGGTAATAACACTGCCTCCCCTTTGAGCCATACCGTGT
>CAZEIB010000272.1:0-2871 GCA_964511785.1 uncultured Oscillospiraceae bacterium | reverse complement strand
ATGAACCGTGAAATTAATACCATTGGTTCTAAAGCTTCCGATATTGATATTACCAATCATGTAGTAACCGTAAAATCCGCATTAGAAAAAATGCGTGAGCAAGTTCAAAATGTAGAATAACCCTGCACATACTTTGAATATATTCATGACGGAAAGAGGCGAAGTTTATGGAAATTAAACGAAATGGTATGTTATTAGTACTCTCCGGTCCATCTGGTGCCGGCAAAGGTACTTTAGGTCAAAAGCTTTTGCGGGAGGATCCAAGTTTCCATTTTTCTGTTAGTGCTACAACCCGCTCTCCACGCTTTAACGAAATTGACGGAGTTCACTATCAATTTATTACAAAAAACACTTTCGAAACCATGGTAGAGGAAGATGCTTTTTTAGAACATGCCCTTGTTCACGGAAATCACTACGGAACTTTAAGGCAACCAATTGTAGATAGAATGGCCAAAGGAGAAAACATTTTACTAGATATTGACACCCAAGGAGCTAAAGCGGTGCTTGAAAAAGCCAAAGACTGTGTTTCCGTGTTTATTATGCCACCTAGTTATGAGGCCTTGCGCGTAAGATTACACACTCGTAATACAGATGATCCTGTAGAAATTGAAAGACGGCTTAAAAATGCGAAAGAGGAAATAGCCCAGCTCCATCGGTACCAATATGTCATCATCAATGATGATGTTGAATTGGCTTATTCTCAACTTATTCATATTGTCAATGCCGAAAAAAATCGCACCTCTCGCTTCTTTCCCAACATTGACAAATAGCATCTACTTGTCTTACAATATATCAGTATTGTTATAGAATATGAGGAGGAAATATATGTCTATTGTAGAACCAAATATTGTTGAGCTTTCCCAGAGAGTAGATTGTAGATATACTTTAGTTGTTGAAACATCAAAACGTGCCCGCCAACTTTTAGCTGGCGCACTTCCATTAATTGATACCAAAAATATGAAACCGCTAAAAGTTGCCATCGAAGAAATAAATCGGGGGTTGATTACCTATGAAAGACCCAGTGGAAGCGATAAAGAATAATCCTTTACACCATCCACTACAGGGAAAAACCGTTGTTTTTGGTGTAACCGGCGGTATTGCAGTATATAAAGCTGTTGATATCGTATCTAAATTACGCAAGCTTGGCGCAGATGTTTTTGTAATTATGACCAAAAATGCCTGCGCTTTTGTGTCTCCCCTTACCTTTGAAACCATGTCTGTCAACCCTGTAGTAGTAGATACTTTTGAAAGACCTGAAACCTGGGAAGTAGAACATATCGCTTTGGCTAAAAAAGCCGATGTATTTTGCATTGCTCCGGCAACTGCCAATATTATTGCTAAAATGAGCAACGGCATTGCCGACGATATGCTCTCTACCACTGTATTAGCCACTAAGGCCCCTATTTTGCTAGCTCCTGCCATGAACACCAATATGTGGCAAGCCCCTGCTACAGCCCAAAATGTAGCCACTTTAGCCAGTAGAGGAGTTCTTTTTATTGGCCCTGAGGATGGGTTTTTAGCAGAAGGAATTTATGGCCCTGGCAGAATGAGTGAACCTGTAGATATCGTGCAAAAAATTCAAGAACTTTTATTGCCCATTCAAGATTTTTCCGGCTTATCTGTTATGGTAACTGCTGGTCCAACTCAAGAACCATTGGATCCTGTACGTTTTTTATCCAACCGTTCTTCCGGTAAAATGGGCTACGCCCTTGCCAAAGCAGCAAAAGAACGAGGAGCAAAAGTTACTTTAGTATCTGGCCCTACTGCTATTTCCCCACCAAATACAGATGCTTTTGTTTCTATTACTTCTACACAAGACCTTTATAATGCAGTTGTACCGATAGCAGACCAGTTTCACATTATTATTCAAGCAGCAGCACCTAGTGACTATCGCTTTACTCGTATTCATCATGAAAAAATTAAAAAAGTAGAAAGCAGCCAATCCCTTACCTTTGAGTTAATTGAAAATCCGGATATTGCTGCCACCATTGGAAAAAACAAAAAACCTGGTCAAATTTTAGTAGGTTTTGCTGCCGAAACCAATAATCTCGAAAAAAACGCAAAGGAAAAACTGGCAAAAAAATCCCTTGATTTAATTGTGGCTAATGACGTCACTTTACCAGGAGCAGGTTTTGATGGAGATACTAATGTTATTACCCTACTAACCGAGGACATTTCTCTGCCTTTACCGCAAAATACAAAAGATTACCTCTCCCATGAAATATTGAATTTTATTAAAAACCATTTTCTTTCTTAATTAGCATTTTTAAAAAAGTAAGCCCCACCTTTAATGTGGAGGCTTACTTTTTTATCCAAATTTAATTTTTAATTTTCTAAAAAAGGAAAAACTAGCTCTATTACCTTATTGTAAATAGCATAGGGTACAAAAATTGATATTTCTTCCAGAAAGTTTCCTGCTTGTACTACAAAACCACTTCCAAGTTTTGCTTTTCTTTGGTAAGGGATGTGGTTATCCTTTAAAATAGGTTCAATCATACTAGCTTTTAAAGAATCAAACTTTCCTATTAATACAATATCTTCGTCTTTGACAATTCTTCCAACTTTTTTACATTGAGGACATAAGGATTTCTCATTCAAAGTAGCGCATTTTGTACAAAAAAACATTTTAATCCCCCCCTTATATCGTAAGCTTGTTTTTGGTGTTGTCATGTAATCAGCTTGTTTTAACTATAATATTCCTTGTTTCACTGTTTTTGTTCATTAAATTTCTCGTCTGCCTTCTAAGGCCTTTGCTAAAGTTACTTCATCTGCATATTCTAAGTCGCTACCTACAGGTACCCCATGGGCTATTCGAGTAGTTTTAACCTTTAACGGTTTTAGAAGGCGTGCAATATACATAGCCGTTGCCTC
>CAZEIB010000271.1:0-2878 GCA_964511785.1 uncultured Oscillospiraceae bacterium | reverse complement strand
AGTATTTTCCCCGATGTCATATCCCGCATCAGTAGTTTCTCTTGAAGGGGTTTCACTTGGTTATAACTCTAATTAACTTTTTTCTTTTACTATACCATTTTTTCACCTTTATTATCCAGTAATTTTTTCAACTTGCTCTTAAGAGACCACTAGTAACATATCCCTCAAGGGCTGTTTCATATCAATATTTTCACTGGTAGAATGAATTTTATTTATCTATTTCACAGCTTTTCCTGCAAATTAACTGAACAGGAAATGTGATTTTTTCCGGTGTAAAATGGTGATTTCCACCAATAATACGTTTATGTAAGAGTTCTACTGTAGCTTTGCATAGTTTTGTACTATTAGGATCTATTGAACAAAGTGGTGAAGGGAAAGAATACTTCCCTTGAATATTATCATATCCTACAAAAGCCATTTCGTTTAATAGTTTGGATTTTTCCTTTTGTAAATGAGCAATAACATCCCATACTCCAAAATCCGAAAAGAAAAAAGCTCCAGTATACCCTTCTTTTTGTTTTTTCTTTAAAAAAGCAATGTTTTCCTTGGCACTTTTCATTGATACAACACTGGTGTTTTCCTTTCCTAAGTCTTCGGTTGCCTGTAAAAACCCTTTTTTTCGCGCAATAGAAGAAGATATATATTCAGGTCCCATAAAGTGAATCACTTTACGATGACCTTTTTCAATTAAATGCATACCTGCTAAATATCCTCCATTTTCCTCATCACAGATAACACAATCTACCTGATGATTTTCAAAATATCTTTCAATTAAGACAAAAGGACAATGAGCCTTTTTTAAAATCTCGATGCAATCATCATTTACCTGCGTAGGGCTTAATATAATTCCATCAACCTGTCTTTCTAAAGCTATTTTAATAGCTCTCTTTTCAAGGTCTCCATCATCTTGAGTACACAAAATAATTACGCTGTAATTTAGTTTGCGAGCCGCAGCCTCTATGTCACTTGCCATTGCAGAAAACTTTGGGTTACCTAGTTCGCCAACAATTAAAGCTAACGTATGAGAGCGTCCGGACCGCAAAGCACTAGCCATATAGTTAGGTACATATCCCATTTCTTTTGCTGTTTTCTTTATCATTTTTTTTGTTTTTTCAGAAATGTCTGGTTTGTTTTTTAGTGCATGAGAAACAGTATTTACAGTAAAACCGGTTTTTTCTGCAATATCTCGCATGGTTACTCTTTTCATATGGCGTACCTTACTCATAAACGGATTAACTCCTCTAGTTGGCTGAAAGTGAACTCTTTTTGAACAACTTATTTGTACTATAACATAAAATATAATTTATGGTCAATTTTACAAAAACCCTTGACATCTGAATTTGTTAATGTTACATTGTAATCAAGCACTTACATTAACGATAATGTAAAAATAAAAAATTGATAGGGAGGTATAACTTATGCATCAAGTAACCATTGATTTTACCAACTCTAAAGGAACCATTAATAAAGACATTTATGGTCATTTTGCAGAACATATTGGAGGTGTTTTTTATGATGGTCTATGGGTTGGAGAAGACAGCAAAATAGAAAACATTCGTGGTTTTAGAAAAGCCTTGGTGGATAGCTTCGCCAAAATTAATCCTCCAGTTTTACGCTGGCCAGGAGGGTGTTTTGCTGAAACCTACGATTGGCGTGACGGTATTGGACCAAGAGATAAAAGACCCACTAGAGTAAACTGGTGGTATTCTCATGACAAACGAACAGAATCTAATGCAGTAGGAACACATGAGTTTATGGATTTATGTCATATGTTAAATACGGAACCTTATTTTGCAGCAAACATGACTACTGTTACCCCTCTTCACATTCGAAATTGGATGGAATATTGTAATTTTCCTAGCGGAGTAACTACTTTAGCTGATGAGCGGGCTGCAAACGGCTCTGCCGAACCTTTCAACATTAAATATTGGGGTATTGGAAATGAAAACTGGGGTGGCGGTGGTCAAATGACCCCTGAACAATGTGCCCGAGAGTATCTTCGTTTTTCAACTATATGTAATAGTTTAGATAAGGGAAATTACAAGTTTATCATGTGTGGTGCCAATGGTCATGATATTGAATGGACACGCAGGCTTCTAATGGCCTTTGGTGATAGAAAGTGGGAAGAAGCACCTACTTATGGCATGAGTGTTCACTATTATTGTGGCACTGCGGGAAGTCCTACTTCTTTTTCTGAAGATCAATGGTATCAACAGCTCTTCCAAGCTGATTACATGCAAGCCGTATTAGATGATCACCGTGCTGCTATGGATGAATTTGATCCTGAACGAAAAATAAAATTAATTGTTGACGAATGGGGTTGCTGGCATAAAGATGGCTCCGGCCCCAGTAAAGGTTATAATCTTTTTGAGCAACAAAGTAGCATGCGTGATGCTGTAGTTGCTGCTATGACCTTAGATATGTTCAACAACAGATGTGACAGTATTGCGATGGCCAACATAGCACAACTTTGCAATAACCTTCACTCTCTTTATTTAGCTTCTGGGGAAAATTTTGTAGAAACACCTAACTATTTTGTATTTGACATGTATAAAAACCATCAGGATGCCAAACATCTAGAAGCTTATGTTAGTGCTCCTATTATGGAAAAAGAAGGCTTTAAGCCACTTAAAACCTTGTCCGCTTCTGCATCAGAAAAAAATGGACAAGTAACCATTACTTTAAGCAACCTACACATGACCCAAAGTGCCAAAGTAAACCTTTGCGGTATTGGTAAAAGCTTAGCTGGTAACGCTACAATCACCTTACTACATTCTACCAATCCTCAAGATCATAATAAATACCAAGCGTAGGATTTAGATTATATTTACTAATTATATTGTTAGTAAAATTAGCTTCAACACCCGCACCATTAGTA
>CAZEIB010000270.1:0-2878 GCA_964511785.1 uncultured Oscillospiraceae bacterium | reverse complement strand
AATACATCCTCTTGTCTCAACCTCCATTTTTTATAACAAGACCTTGTGGAACCAATTATGTCAGCCGGAGAAAAATAGGGTAATATCAAATCAAAAGTTTGAGAGGATTCGCCAATGTCAATATTAATTAACCAATTATAAATGGCAGCCTGTACAAAATGGTCACGTATATTATTTCGTGCAGTTGAATATTCATTTTGCATATTAATTTGGTTAATAAAATTATCAAGGTATTGCAAAACCGTTCCTTGTTCAGCTAAAATTTTGATTCTTTGTAAGTTTATCTCTTTGCCCCCTGTAATTCCAGCACCAAAATTATAGCAATATCCATAAAAATTTGTAGGCATATAGCTTCTAGCAAAGTGTAATATAATAAAAGTTGTTAATAAGTCTTCGGCCATGTTTATACGAACATCGGGAAAGCTATCAAATGCTTTTCTAATTAGTTCTCCACAATAAACTTTATTCCATAAGGTGAATCCAAAATGATTTTGAACAAAGCAAGAGTCAATTAACTGGTTTCCTGACAGTGGCTCATGCCATGGATTTACGAAAGCTTTGAAACCATTCTTTTCTTCTTCGGATATGTTTTCCTTAGCAATAATATTAGTATTAAAATGAAGAATATCTACTTGCGATTTTTCAGCTAATTCTAAAAGCTTTTCACACGCATCAGGTTCAAACATATCGTCTCCATCCAACAACATAACCCATTTGCCAGTACTCATCATAACACCGGTTTTGCGAGAGATACTAACGCCTTCATTTTTTTCTAAATGCACTAAACGAATACGGGAGTCTTTTTTTGCAGCTGAAGATAGGATATCCCAAGATTCATCTGTAGAACAATCGTCAACACAGATGATTTCCATATCTTCTACAGATTGACTCATGACACTTTCTAAAGTACTTTCTAAAAACTTTGAGACATTGTATACTGGCATTATAACAGATAGTTGCATAAAATTTCCTCCAATAATATTAGCCATAAAGGCAGACAATTTTAGATTAACTGGCGGTTTTTAAAGCATGTGCTTGCTGTGTGGTCATTCATCCACTGGTACTGTGTGTGTTTTTTATTATATCATCCTTCAATGAATTGAAAAAGTACCAGTTTTACCATTTGAAAATTTCGATAAGTATTTTGATACACTTCTTTTTTTTCAAAATTCCGTGAAAGGATTCAATAGGTGCATTATGGTAAAGATTTCCCTATCAGCTAAAGGAGCGGATAAGTCCAACCGTTTTCTTGGGTGTAAATATAGGTAATACCGATACACCACTTTTCATTAGCACGATTAGAGGTGAAATCTTCCTTTAAAATATTAACTCTTTCTTCTATTCTCTAGTGTTAATCGCTTTTTGTCCATTTTGGAGGCCAATATCATTCTACGCGTTACTGCGTTTTTTGGACAATAAAAGATTTGATACCGAAAGTCATATAGCGCAAATCGCCGCTTAATCTTGTATCAGGGCAGTAAATATCAAGCGTGACAAGACCGGTATTTGGGTCAATATGTTCTTTTGGTATTTCTATGGTAATGGTATTGTCCATTTTACCAGCAAAGGTTTTGTCAAATAAAACTTGATTATTAGATACCATTTTTAGTTGAGAAGGAGAGGTTGGAAGCCAATCAATAAAATTAAAAGTAAGTTTTATATTTGATTCTGAAAGAGAGGGAACTTTAAAAAACATCAGACCCTGATTCATATTACCAAAAATATATCCTTCTTTGGAATCACCCCATGATAAAGAAGAAGGTGAGAAAAAAGGATATATCTCGTCAAATTTGTATGTTTGACCAAAGTTAAGAGACGGTGCAATATCTAGTATAGTCATTGGAAAAACGGCATTTTTGAAATCATAGATGTTTCCTGTATGAAAAGGAGATTGAATGTCATTTTTATAAATAGTTTCCCAAAGTGGAGGAAGAGAATCAGGGAATTCTTTCAAAAGGCTTGATAAATACATATAGTAAACTCTTTCTCGTTCTTCAAAGGGCTTTACCTCAAAAACAGATTTTCCATATTCGACCGAAGGAAGATCTAACAGAGAAAATAGAGTGTTATGAAAATCTTCATGTGAAACAGGAGTATCAGAAAACTTTAATTTCTCAAATGAATCTTTTGGTTTAACAAGAAAAAGAGAATCACCGATTAAGTAGCGACTATGATCAGCCATTACTATTATAGTGTGATTATCAAAAACTTTATTTTTTTTCATTTCAGAGAAATATTCTTTGAGAATTTTAATTATCGCAATATTTTGAGCCTGAGGAGAGCTTTTTTCAACTATCTCGATATTTTCATTAAGTATATAAGGGGCATGCGATCCAAATAAGTGAATAAAACGGAAGGTTTTTTCATTAACAGTAGTGATCCCCATCTTAGTTAAATCTCTATAAAATTTGAAATCATCTAAAAGATAAGATGAAGTTTCAGAATATAAAGATTGTAAAGCATTTATTTTAAGAGTATCAGTATAGAATAGGGGTTTGATTTTTTCAGGTAGTTGTCTAAATAAAGAAAATTTTAGTAAATTACCAGCTATAGGTATTGGTTGAGTTACTGAGTTTTTTTCCTGTGAAAAGTTATCAGTATATGGTGCAAGATGCCAAGCGCCTGCAGAAGGAGAAACATAACATCTAATATCATAATTATTGGCAGCTAGTTTATTTAGTAGATGTGAATTTCGATAGGCATTTTGGCAGTAGTCTTTAAAAGATGTTGTATTTAAATTGTAATCCCCAGAAAGAAGATAAGGAATTGCTCCTGCAGTCGTAGAGTAAGATCCAGTTGAATTGGTAAAAAAAGTAAAACCATCAAAAGCATCAATAAAATCCGGGTTATTATCCAATGTTTCTTGAAAATAAACCGA
>CAZEIB010000269.1:0-2881 GCA_964511785.1 uncultured Oscillospiraceae bacterium | reverse complement strand
CCAAATAATGGTCTTTGCTAACATTACTTCTGGACCAATTTATGGGGGCAGGTCACAAGCACGACCTGATTCTGGCGAAGGAAAAAATGTAACTGTTGGTGGAAAGTTTGGAGCGGGTTGATAATTCTAGAAACAATTGATAGCAGAGAGGTCACCCCCTCCTTGCTATCTACTGATGTAAATATACGCTAAAATTGCTTGTTTTAAAACCCAACTCAATTATCGTCAGTGTGATAGAATTTTCATTTCTAAATAATTAAAGGAGAAATAAAAATGAACATCAAAAAGGTACTAGTATTAATAATTTTTACCATCTTGTTAATTTACTCGTCAATTTGCAGCGTGTTTGGGAAAGAAGCACATGTGCTAAATACTGTACTACAAAGTAACATGGTAAAACTAATTGTTACTGCAGATGTTAAACTACCACCAAGAGAGACAAATATATATCACACAGCATTTGCTCCATTAAACCAAGATAGGCTTAAAGCACTTGTCTTTGAAGAATATAAAAGTGAAGTTTTAGGTTTTAAAGAAATAAATGGAGATGATGAGCGCCTCTATCATGAGTTTTTTTTAAATGTAATTACTGAAGAAGGAATATATTTGGGTTATAAAGATGCAAATACAAATTTATTTATATCATACAGTGGTATGGATGGTAAATTCAAAGCTTTGCTTGATAACAGTAATCGAATTTTTGGATTCAATAACTATCAAATTAATCAACAAGCAGAAGGAATTTTGCTAACACCCGAAGCAGCAAAACAGCTGGCAGATCATCTAGTGAGTCAGCTTGGTAGAAGCGGCTTTGAAAGCATGACGTTTTCAAGAGTAATTACTATGCCTCCAAATACTTCGGGATGGGAAAACGAAGAAAATTTTAAACATGAAGGATATTATATGATAGAATATCGTCATATGACAAAGGAAGGTATTCCCTTAGCAATTGACAGTTTTCATTATCCAGAATTATTTGATGAATCTTCAGATTTTTTTACCCAGCCTAGAGATCACTTGATGGTTGGCGTTGATGATGATGGTATCTTTATCGTCGAAGGATATTATCATACTCTTATTTCTGGAGAAAAAGTTGAGGTAGAGATATCAATTGACAAAGCTATAGAAATTCTGGAAGAAAACATGGATTATGTAAATGCTTTTTCAAAAGATGAAAAAGAGAATGTTTTTATTATTGATGAAGTAGAATTTTGTTATTTGCAACTTCAAGCATATCCTCATACAGATCTTCGTGCTGGGCGAGAAATGATAGTGCGTCCTGTATGGCGTTTTTCCAGTAACTTGAATTTCGGTAACGATGATAGTGTTTTTACATTATTTATTGATGCCATAACAGGAGAAGTATACTTTAGCTAATACAGAGTTAAATCTATGAAATAAAAAGTGAAGTCACAGGAGAAAAAGATGAAGAAAAAACTAGCAATTGCCTGCATATTATTTTTGATTACTACATGTTTTATGCCCGTATCAACAAACATTGCTATGGCACTGGAAAAAGGAACTGTGGATTTTTCGCCTTACGGACATATACAAGATATTGTTTTTTTAGAAGAAATGTTATATGTACTAACCAACCAGGGCTTGTATATGCTTAATAGTTGGGGTGATATTGTTCCTTTAGCGCCAAGACAAGATATAGGAGATTACTCAGCTACCCTTTTGGTAAAAGGAGAGAATCAACTGGCTATTTGGGAGTATTCAACTGGCAAATGGTATGATGTTTTTGGTGAAGCTTTTTCTGATGAAATAACTATTTTTCCTGAAGAACAAGAGGATTTGACCAGCGAACCTCTTTTACAGTTCGTCAATCCTCTACTACTAAAGGATATACTAATTGCCGGTATACAAAGTGATAATGAGAATTTGCTGTGGATTTACCACAAAGTAAATAAAGAAGAAAAAATATTTCCCTTGCAAAGAGAGATGTTACCTCAAAGTATACGGATTTATAAAAACCAACTAATTATTTACGATTATACTAAAGGATGGGTTGTGTTTGACCCAGTTAGCCTAAGTTATGGTGAGGTGCTTTTTTCGAATCAAATAGAAGAAGTTTCTATAGATATATCTCAAGGAGTATTTTGGAAGGATAGTTTCTATTATATTAACAAAGGAAAACTTTATGAATACGGCAAATCTTCGAATCAGGAGTTAGTTTCTTTTTCAGGCTTAACCAACAAAATCGCTGTTTCCAATACTGGCTGGCTGGTAATGCAAGGAGATGCAAGCACATTAATGATGCTTCACATAGATGAGCCGATAGATATTACGAAACAGATTACCATTAAAGTAGCAGGTGACTTTTGGGCGGAAGATTTACCTCAAAGCTTTTTTGATGAACATCCAGAAGTTCGCATCGAGTTGATAAACGATACTATTGATGAAACAGCAATCGTTAATAACACTGGAGGGGTGGATCTTTGGCTTATTAATGATATTTCCCTTTTTGGACATATGAGAGAGAAAGAATATATTGCCCCTATTACAGATGCTAAACTAATAGAAAATGCCCAAAAAATGTATCCAAGCATACAAAGAGCTATTATTCATGAAAAAACTGGTGAAGTATTCACTGTACTTTAAAGGCATGGACATTGAATGAAACTCTTTGGCAAAAACAAGAATTAGGCGAGATTCCTACAACCTATAATCAGGTTTTTGCTGGCTATGAAAAATATGAAAATAGCAATATGGAAGATGATAATAGTCCTTACCTAAAGTTATACGCTTCTCCTGGTCTTGAGGGAATGATTGAATATTTAGTAAAAGAATATTTAAAAGGTGCTGATTTTTCCAATCAGAAGCTCCCATCATTTACCGATGATGTATTTATGGAGCCTCTGAAGCAGGTTCTTAGAAC
>CAZEIB010000268.1:0-2887 GCA_964511785.1 uncultured Oscillospiraceae bacterium | reverse complement strand
CTTGGGAAATAGCTGTGTATATCTCTTTCGTCAAAGGGGTTGAAAAATCCTTGCTGGAAAGGAAATCTTCCGGTAATAGTTTTTTTTCGTAGATGGCTAAAAGAATTTTTTCAGACTTTTCAACAGGAGAAGTAGCAGAAGAGGGCTTATGATACATAGGTTTGCGAGATTTAAATAAATATTGGGTATCCTGGGGAAGACTGGAACCAATTTGGGCTAACAGGGTTTCCTTTGTAAAACCTGTAGTTAAGGCAATACGCTTTAAAAGGCTTTCAAGTTCTACAGGAGAAGTAACTTTCCGTAAAACCTTACTGCTGGCTTTGGCATAGTCAATGCGACCATCTTCTTTAGAGAGATCGTAGTCTTTTTGTAAAAGCTGTAAACGGAAGGCGGTAGCAGTGATAGGAGCCAAGTCATTAAAGGCAGTAATACCTTCCTTACGAATGTAATCATCAGGATCCAGCCCTTGGGGGAAAGCCAGCACTTTGGCAGCAACCTTTGATTCTTCTAAAACTTCAAGAGCGCGTAAAGTGGCTTGTTGGCCTGCATTGTCCCCATCGTAGGCCACCCAAACTTCAGGAGCAAAGCGCTTTAGCAATAGGCTTTGTTCGGCAGTTAAGGCAGTACCAAGGGTTGCTACCACCCCGGATATGTTGAATTGACTTAATGCCAATACATCCATATACCCTTCCACTAAAATAATGCGGGAAAGATTCCGAGTTTTTTTTAAGAGATTGCCTGCATATACCCCTTTACGCTTATTGAAAACCAAGGTGTCTGTGGTATTTAAGTATTTGGGTTGGTTATCTCCCATGGCACGGCCCCCAAAACCCACGACGTTGCCAAAAGTATCAATAATGGGAAAAATAGCTCTGGAACGGAACATGTCAAAATGTTTATTTTCTTTTACAACACAAAGGCCGGCACTTCGAACTTCTTCTAAGGTGAAGCCTTCCTTTTGCAAATAATCGCTTATATCTGTCCATTGGCTACTGGAGGCCCCCAAACCAAATTTACGTATCATTCCATCATCAAGGCCTCTATCGTATAAATAAGAAAGAGCCAGATTTCCTTCGGGCTGCCAAAGAAGCTGATGATAATAATGGGCAGCTAATTTATTGATGGCGTACATTCGCTCTTTTTTATTTTTTCGTTGAGGATCAACTTTTTTCATTTCCGTCATTTGAGGCAAAGGAATATTGAATTGATCGGCCAGGTAACGTACTGCCTCGGGAAACTCCAGCCGTTCCATTTCCATAACAAATTGGATTACGCTTCCTCCTGCTTTGCAACCAAAACAATAGTAAAGTTGTTTGCTGGCATCTACTGAGAAGGAAGCCGTTTTTTCGTTGTGGAATGGGCAAAGACCTACATAACGATGGCCATTTTTTTTAAGGGGAACATAGGCAGAAACCACTTGAATAATATCTGCCCTTGCACGCAAATCGTCTAGCCATGGGGCAGGAAAAAAAGATGTCATTCATTTCATCCGTTCTTTATATAGTAAAAATAGCGTCAAAAAGTAATATCCTGTAACAGTAGGGATATTTAACAAATAAAAATTTTCATTTTGGGAAAGCACTGGGCACAAACAATGTATTAAAAGCATGAAGGGCAAAGCGGTCTGTCATACCGGCAATATAATCTCCAACAGCCCTTTGATGCCCTTCTTTGTAAACGGTAGTGATATATTCCAAAGGGAGCTCACCGGGGTGGTCCATATAATAGTGGAATAAACTTTTAATTACATGCTCACAGCGGGCTTCTTCACGGTCTCTCCAGCCTTGGCTGTAAACTTGATCAAACATAAATTGCCTTAGGGCATCACTGCCTTGTTGAATAATAGGACTCATTTGAATGGTGGTTTGATTTGTACTTTGGGCAACAATATCTAAAATCATGGTGTTGATTCGTTTGCCGGAGGAGGAGCCTAAAAGAGAAAGCAGGTCTTTAGGGAGGCTTTCGGGAGAAATAATTTGAGCCCGTAGGGCGTCGTCAATATCGTGGTTTAAATAGGCAATGCGGTCGGCATAGGCAACACACTGGCCTTCTAAAGTGGTAGCAGAAATTTTTCCACTATGGTGCAAAATACCGTCTTTTACTTCGCAGGTAAGGTTTAAACCTTCACCGTTTTCAAGTTTTTCTACAATGCGCAAACTTTGTTCATTGTGGTTAAAGCCTTGAACCATTAAAGTATCTAAAGCTCTTTCCCCAATATGGCCAAAAGGAGTATGGCCTAAATCATGGCCCAGGGCAATGGCTTCTGTTAAGTCTTCGTTTAAGTTTAAGGCCCTTGCAATGGTGCGGGCTACTTGGGTTACTTCAAGGGTATGGGTTAAGCGGGTTCGGTAATGGTCTCCAAGGGGGTCTAAAAACACTTGGGTTTTATACTTTAGCCGGCGAAAGCTTTTGCAGTGGATAACACGGTCTCTATCTCGCTGAAAGTCGGTACGTAAAGGGCAGGGAGAAATCGGGTTTTCTCTACCCTTGGAATGGATACTGGCAAGGGCAAGAGGGCTTAAACGCTGTACTTCTTCCTGCTCTAACCGTTCACGTATACTTTCCAAAGAAAACACCCTTTCATTTTGGCATACTGTAAATCCAATAGCCACAATATACTATTCGCCATAAAGAGAAAAAATCCTGCTTTTTGTAAAAACCTTCGTTGCAAAAAAAAGGAAGTAGTGTTATGCTTTTTTAGAACAAGGTGGCTAAACGATCGCATGCTTTGGCATGAGGAAAGTCCGAGCACTATAGGGCAGGGTGCCGGTTAACGGCCGGTGAAGGTGACTTCAAGGATAGTGCAACAGAGAGATACCGCCATTTTATGTAATGGTAAGGGTGGAAAGGTGAGGTAAGAGCTCACCCGCAGCTTGGCGACTTGCTT
>CAZEIB010000267.1:0-2925 GCA_964511785.1 uncultured Oscillospiraceae bacterium | reverse complement strand
TATGGACCTGATTCGCCCCACGAGTTTTTCACCATATAGTATTTGTTGCCCTTTTGGTCTTTAGCAATACCATATATGTGCATACCGTGGTCATCAGTAGTTTGATAATTGTCATAAGCAATTTGGCGAGCTTCTTGTGTGATTGCTTTTTCCGCCAGAATCTCTTTTCCAATTTTACTGCGAATTTCATTGGTCCTTTCTCCTGCACTTAGGCCTAACCAGTGAGATTGGTCGCTACCTGCATTTTCAACCGACTCTAAATCAGGAACTATGGCAATACCATTGCCCGAAAAACCAATTTCGCTCACATCAGAAGCCCAAGCAACGGTGTATCCGTTCATCAAAGCATTGTCGATAGACTCTATAAACTCATCCAATGGCAAGTTGTAAGAGTTGGCCCAACGCCAGTTGTCTGGTACCTCAACAGGGAACTCTGAATAAAAGTCGTGGTGAGTAAAAGAACTCAACGAAACATAGTTGTCTGTTTTTAAACCCAACTCAGCTGCAAAGCTTTGAGGAGTATAAGACTTTCCGTTGTATTCAAAACTGGTTGGTTTTTCACCAAAATAAGCATCTAAAATGCCATTGAAACCTTTAAACCAAACAGGTGACAAGTTTTTGTTTTTATTGGCAATAACACCTTTCATATATGCGCTCAAAAGCTCATCTATTTCGCCATGCTTATGGCTTTCTTCGCCATACTCAAGACCTAAATATTCATTTTCAGGAACAATTCCGTACTCATCAATTGTTTCAAAAACATCGGCAAACGATCCTCCAGGTGAGAAGTTTAGACTCCCGTGCAAACGAGCATACTTCACTGCTTGGTCTTCGTAATTGCGACGTACAATGTACATTTCCGCTAAATCGTGTGTACCTTTACCCATTTTCAGTAATTCTGACTCCAACATACTAACACCTGCAAAGCTCCAACAGGTGCCTGAGCTGGCTTGGTTTTTAATACTTGTAATAGGGTTTTCTTTTACAACAGTAAAGTTGTACTTCTCAGTTTCGTTTTGCGCTTGCATAAAAAGCGACGCGAGTAGCATACTTGCTACCAAAAAAAATTTATTCATGTGTCTTACGAGTTAAAAAAATTATAATTGATAAAAAATTAAAAGTAATCAATAGGGTGCAATTGAATAGTTGTTTACTCATGATATATTGAAAAACAGGTTTGTCAGTCCATTGTTTAATAGACAAAACTACATATTATTTAGGAGAATATGGTGCAGAAAAGTAGTTTTTTGAAGAGTCTCTTCAAAATCATCTGTCGATTCTTGAGGCAAGCAGTAAATTGTATAAGATTGATAGCAGACGCCTCGTCCTTTAAAAGCAACTTAGAAGAGGCTGTTATCTGAATGATTGTCAGCTTTATTTATTAAAGCATCGAAAGCGCAAAACACTTTCCATCTTTAAATGTTTATTGAGTACTATCTACATCAGGTTTTCTCACAGTATTATCAAAACATAGAGCAAAATGGAAAAATACAAATCTCCCAAAAGAAAGTCCAAAGTAAAAACATATATATTCCTGTTCTTGATTCTTGCACTTGGCACATTTGTTTTTGTTAGGTATTACTTCGTATTTGGGACAGGGGTAAAATCAGGAGAATTGAATTATTTGGTTCACAAAGGAGTTGTTTTCAAAACTTACGAGGGGAAACTGATTCAATCTGGATTTAGGGCAGACAAGCCAGAAGGGTTTCAATCAAATCAATTTGAGTTTTCTGTTGCAGATAAAGTCCTCGCCGAAAAACTTATGCTGGCCAGTGGAAAAAATGTACAACTGCACTATAAGGAGTACTTTTCGGCCATACCGTGGCGAGGCTTCACAAAATTCATTGTCGATAGCATTATCTCTATCGATGACAATAAACCAAATAGCAACTTACCCTATAATTAGGATCTCGTGCATATTACAATCTATGGCTTTATTAGGTCGAAACATTTTGTAGATCTAAGATTACGTTTTTCACAGGGAAAACTTGCATCCACGGCCTACAAAATGTTTGAAATTACTTAATTCTCGTTTTATTCCCCATTTATTGGGTATTCATGTCATAAATACACAATTCCTGTAGGAAGATTCTCTTTTCATCAGTCGATTCTAGAATCTTAGGTCGTTTTTTCTCCTTTCACGCCTTTTATTTTCAATAATAGGCTTAAAAAGAGCCGTTTTAGCGATTCAAAACATTTCTACAACTGTAGATTATGTTTTCAACAGATAAACGTCCAATTGTAGCCCTAAGATTTGATTTCCACCTGTTATATGGCGCGTCTTAGAGTGAATTGTAAAAAACAACTGTCTATTATTTACAAATTGACATTCATCAAACTTGAGAATAATGTGAGTGTCATATTAAATTAATGAACTGTCCTAAAAAGGCTATAGTTATCTTGTCCTTATAGATTGCAAAATCTATAAGTATAACATTTGCAAAAAAGGGAAAGAGAAGGGGGCGAGTTTATTTTTCTTTATCCTTCAATTTATTTTTCTCTTCTTTTCGAGCTTTTTCCTTTTCCCACTTTATTTTCTCCAATTCTTCCTCTGTGGTAAACTGTGAGGGATCGAAATCATGAATATTCTGATATTCGTGCCTTTCTTTACTTTTATCGGTTTCATTGTGGGTCGATTTGTTTTCTTCTTTCATTGCTCTATTCTTTTTTAGGTGTTCCTCAACATCAATAACAATTGGGTGGGCGATATGTTTGCAGACAACACCCATCTATAAATTATCAGATCATTTATAAAAAACTGGGGGAATTCTAATTCATTAGCTTAAACTACAATATTATTTTATCTTTGTAGTATATACACTTAACATTTAATTGATAATGACTTAATCCTTCTAAAAAGTATAAATGAAAAAATGAAGACAAAAATTCTAATTACCCTAATGGCTCTAATTAGCTTCTCGCTCT
>CAZEIB010000266.1:0-2926 GCA_964511785.1 uncultured Oscillospiraceae bacterium | reverse complement strand
TTAAGTAAAGAAACATACCTTTTTTTGTGATGCTTAACCCCTGCTTTTGCCAAAGTACTTTTGGTAAGGTTTTTCACTTATTCCACCTCCAAACCGGTATCGGTGGCAATTTTACCATCTTTTAAGGTAATCATTCTTCCTGCCTGCTGGGCAATTGCTCTATCGTGGGTAACCAGCAATAAAGTGGTTCCTAAGCTTCGGTTCATTAATCGCAACAAATCCAATACTTCTTGTCCTGCTTCACCATCTAAGTTGCCTGTAGGTTCATCGGCAAACACTACTTCCGGCTTATTAATTAAAGCTCTAGCAATGGCTATTCGCTGTTGTTCTCCCCCGGACATGGCACTTGGTAAATGATTTAAGCGATTTCCAATCCCTAATACCTCAACCATATTTTTAAAATGACTTTTATCCGCTTCTTTTTTGTCCAACATCATAGGTAATAAAATATTTTCATAACCAGTAAGCTCCTGTACCAAATTATAGGCTTGAAAAACAAATCCGAAACGTCGCCTGCGTAATATAGAAAGTTCATCTTCACTATATTGCGATAAATCCTTTCCTTTATAACATACTTTTCCCTCTGTGGGTTTTTCCAGCCCACCTAACATATGCAATAAAGTGGATTTTCCCGATCCACTAGGGCCTGTAACAGCCACAAAACTTCCTTTTTTAAAAATAGTAGTCATTTGATTCACCGCATAAATTTTCTCCTCCCCAGAAGGATAGGTTTTTGTTAAATGATCTGTTTGAATTAATTCCATGGTTTCCCTCCTTTCTTTACTACTTTTATTATAAATAAGGTTTCTTACTTTTCCCTTGCTTTGCCCTTACAATTTTGTAAGCAAATGCTGATGAAGATAAAAGCTTATCGTAATTTTTAGCCCTGTAAGGGTGTTTTCCCCTTTTATTTCCCCTTGATGCTTGTTAACAATTTCTTTAGCAATGGCTAAACCCACACCCATACTATTGGGATTTGTATTTTTTTTACTCTTGAAAAAACGACAAAAAAGTTTAGGAATTTCTTCATCTTCTAATCCCCCTCCTTCATCTTCAATGGTTATGGTTAAAACATCAATGGTCTGGGTAATATTTATTTGAACAACCCCCTCTTGACGGCTATGTTCACAACTGTTTTTTAATATGTTTTTAATGGCTTCTTCCAACCAATATCCATCTGCAAACAATTTTCCTTTTCCCCTAATATTCATATTTACATAAGGATATAACTGACTAATTTCTTTTTTTGTTTTTTCTATAATTTTTTCCACTTCTAAATTTTCAAAGGCAAAATCATAAGCGTTCACGTATAGTTTTTCAAGTTTTATTAAAGCAGTAATTAGCATTTCTATTTGTTCAATCAATTCCAATTGTTTTTCTTGACTATCTCCCATTTCCGTATACAATTTAAGCCCAGATAGGGGCGTTTTTAGTTGATGGGTAATATCAACAATCCACTGTACCTGTTCATCTCCTGCTTTTTTAAGTTGTTTTTTATACATTAACACCCGTTCTTCTAAAGTTATCATTTGGTTTGTTACCATGGCAAGATGGTTCTCTTGAAGGGATATTGGCAGTATATTTTCTTTTTTTTCTCCATGCAAAAAACTTTCCAGTTGATTATATAGAATTTTTTGTTGTCTTTTGTTTTTTAGTTTTCAACCAATAATACTGTTGCAACAACACCAAAACTAACTGTTAATAAAATAAGTAGCTCAGTCACTATCATGACCCTCCCATTTATACCCTATTCCCCTATAGGTAACAATACACTCATGCCCCACTTTTTCCCTTAACCGACTTACATGAACCGATAAAGTGTTATCATCAATAAATTGCCCTGTACTATCCCATATTTTTTCAAGCAAGCTTTTTCGGGTGACAATTTGTCCTTGATGGTTTACCAATGTAAGTAAAATCTTAAATTCCGTGGGGGTAACATAAAGCAATTGATTGTTTTTCCTTACTTCTATCCTTTGTGTGTCAAGGGTAATTGCTGAATTCAGCCGTTTTTCTTTTAAAGGTTTTCTTAATAAGGCCCTTATTCTACTTAATAATTCCTGCATGCGAAAAGGTTTGGGCACATAATCATTCCCTCCACTATCCAAAGCCCTTACCACCTGCATTTCATCATCAAAGGCTGTTAAAAACAAAATAGGTTCCACTACCCCTTCATATCTCCATTGACGGCATAAATCTACACCATTTCCATCGGGTAATCGAATATCTAAAATAATCAAGTCATAACAACCTTTTTCTTTTGCTTTTTTAGCAATTTCAATATTTTCTACCGCTGTAACCAAATAATCTTCTTTGACTAACAATTCTTCTAACCCTTCACGTAAATACAAATCATCTTCCACAAGTAAAATATGCTTTTTCATTTTTCTCATTTCCTTTTATTATTGCCTTTATTTTATCATATTCCCCTTCTTGTTGTACTATTCTTACAAAAACTTAAGAAAGCAAAGCAACATCTCTTTTGTTTTTTTACTTAAGATTATAAAAGCTGTTTTTTATAATTCTATAGCACAAAAAAACTGTATTGCCTTACAATATAAGCAATACAGTTTTTCTATATGGTGGGATTAAATGGGCTCGAACCATCGACCTCCACGATGTCAACGTGGCACTCTAACCAACTGAGCTATAATCCCAGAGAATTCGTCATTTATGTTACCATAGCCCCTTTTAAAAAGCAAGTGCTGTTTTGCTTCGGTTTGTACAAGCGTGTACGGGCGTCAAACATAGGTGATGAGAAAAGAACAAAAAAGGCAGCGTTTCTTGTCAAGGCAAAGGTGAGGATTTCCGCAGGAGATTCAACCGACCTTGACAAGGGCATAGTTACATAATTGCCAAACAATCGGCTGGAACGTCATTAGGAGAGCGGAGATTCAAACAGGCTTTAATGTGATGATTACTCTTT
>CAZEIB010000265.1:1037-2952 GCA_964511785.1 uncultured Oscillospiraceae bacterium | reverse complement strand
TAATTTCTCTTTAAAACTTCTTTTGCATAGTGTGATACTGTTTGAGTAATTACTTCAAGTTGATTTTTAGTACACATAACGGCTCACCTTCTTTCAATAATAATATATACTAAATTCTTAAAAAAATCAATGTTATCACTTTTATATAACAAGCATATATGATGCGACTGTTACATCCAGTCGCCAATGGCTCAAATGAAAAATTGATACTGCCATTAATGCGAGCTTACTGTACTCTGTGGGTAAATTGTTATTCTTAGCAAACTCTTTAGTCTTTCCTCTTAATAAATATTGACCTTCTATAAGCTTCGGGTTAAGCCTTTTAGGCTTACCCGTTTTTTTGTCCACATTATATAGCTGCCACCGTAGACGGATTTCATTTTCAAGTTCTTTCGGAAACGTTTCAGGCTCTGACTTTAATCTTTCCATATAGTAGTCATATGCCCTTTTTGCGTTATATGCCCTTAGTGTATGATATGGAATATTATTCTCAAATTCTTCTGCCTTAAATATTCTTTCATTTTCCTTTACTCTTTCAAAATAGCTTTTAACAAAATTTCTGTCCTCAGGTAATACCCTCTGAAGTTGAGGTTTTCCGCCTTTACCTCTCTTAACATAAACACACATATATCCACTTTCGTCAATGACTAAATCTTCACCCCTCAGCTTTCTAAGCTCATTCCGCCTTATTCCTACAACACTCTGAAATTCAACCGTTCTTTCATACTTAGTGTTTTTAAGATTATTATCTGCCCGCTTCTTTTTGTTGTTATCTTTTCTCCCCCTCGAATATTCACTCGTTACTCTCTTTGGCTTTTCTATATCTTTTAACGGAACATTGTGATAAACACAGACAGATGCTAAGTATGTATGGATAGTACTTGCCTTGTACTTTTTCTCTATTAGAAAATTGGCATAGTCTTGAATATGCTCTTTGCACTCCTCTTTAGTTTTACAGTTATAGTTTTCCCTACAAAACACAATAAACTTCCTATAATCATTTGTATAGCTCTTTCTTGTGTTATTATTTTTATACTTCTTAAAATACTGCCTCGCCTGCTCAAACAAAACCCTCGAAACAGTCTTCTCTCTCTTCTTATTCTCCCTCTTTTTCATCTTATCACCCCCTCTAATCTAATTTTGATAGATTTGAGGTAGTGATAATTTTATGCCCTAAACTTATTCTGTCATATTAATGTCAGATTTCAATAGACGATTGGAGAAAGAGTGGAAGTGTTCTTGAAACGGTTACTTTTACAAGGGCAATAGAAATTGGAGAAGAGGCATTTGCCGGTTGTGAAAACCTAAAAGCTTTATTTAATTTGAAAAACGACACCGTCTTTTAAAAAGGAGCTTTTGATAGTTCACCGCACTTAACAAAATATTGGCTTAGACAAGAGCTACGCAACTCCATTAATAGCATCTAAACACTAAAATTCCAGCTCTTTTTTCACCCGACGAAAGTCGGGTGTTTTTTCCGTCCTCCACCCCTTTTCCTTATTAAATACTTGTTTTTTCGCATAAATTATGCTATTGTTTACCAAATAAAGTTTTTCTTATTCTTTTCACAAATATACTTTTCTGACATTTTCAGATTTCAGACACCAAATTAATCTAAAATACTTTTCAGTTCTTAACAGAGAGGTGAATAAAATGAGCGATAAAATTAAAGTTTTTGAAGATAGTAATATCCGTGCAGAATGGGACGAAGAAGAGCAGGATTGGTATTTGTCAATTATTGACGTGATTGGAATTTTGACAGACCAACCTACGCATGACGGTGCGCGGAAATACTGGAGCGTGATGAAAACACGCTTAAAACAAGAAGGAAATGAACTGGCTACAATTTGTAGTCAGTTGAAAATGACTGCACAAGATGGAAAAATGCGTTTGACTGATGTAGCGAATACAAAAG
>CAZEIB010000265.1:0-1027 GCA_964511785.1 uncultured Oscillospiraceae bacterium | reverse complement strand
CAATCCGTCCCCTCGCCAAAAGCCGAGCCGTTCAAAATGTGGCTTGCACAATTAGGAAAAGAGCGTATTGATGAAATTGCAGACCCTGAAGTGGCGATTGACAGAGCTTTTCAAACATATTTCAAAAAAGGTTATAGTGAAAAGTGGATTAATCAACGCATTAAAACAATGGAAGTTCGCAAAGGATTAACTGATGAGTGGCAACGCTCCGGCATTGAAAAGTCAGAGGATTTTGCTACACTTACCGACATTATGACAAAAGAATGGAGCGGTAAAACGACTCGTGAATATAAAGCTTTCAAAGGGTTGGAGAAAGAGAATCTACGCGACCATATGACGAATATGGAGCTTGTGCTTAATATGCTTGCGGAGGTTTCCGCAACAGATTTATCAAAGGAAAGCGACCCTTTCGGCATGGATGAAACGAAGGAAGTGGCAAAGCAAGGTGGTTCTGTCGCAAAAGCAGCTCGCCATCAATATGAAAAACAGTCGGGTAAAAATGTGGTTTCGTCATTGAATGCGAAAAATCTAAAAGAATTAAAAGACAAGTCATAGAATGCAATATTTTTCTCATTATATAAACTAAATAGCTTAATAATTTTATGAAAATCTACTCATATCTCAACGATATGAGTATTTTTTATGCCCTAATCCCTTCTGTCACTATTTCAACAGATTTAGTTAATGACGAATGGAGTAAAAAGAGCTAAAATTTTAACCGTTTTTTATGAAAGGACCTTTTCTGTCATGATTAGTATGATTTTATAAAGAAGAATGGAGAAACAAAAAAGAGCTAAGATTTTAACCGATTTTTATGGAGTTAACTTATCTGTCATAGTTATTGTAGATTACAGAACTCGAATGGAGAAACAAAAGGAGCTTATTTAATTTGTTCAAAGAAACTTCTGTATCAAATAATTTTAGGAGGAAAACAAAATGTCAAACGAAAACCAAAATCAATCAAACAAGGAAGAAAAAACAATGTCAAACAAAACATTATCTCAAATCAAAAAGGAGGAAAAAACAA
>CAZEIB010000264.1:0-2966 GCA_964511785.1 uncultured Oscillospiraceae bacterium | reverse complement strand
TAATATCATAGCGGTGTTTTGACCGATTTCTTTATCTAGCTGAGGAAGAAGGCGATTTTCTCCTTCGATGATGGTTACTTGTTTGCCTAAAGCCGTATAGAAAAAAGCAAACTCTACCCCGATAACCCCTCCCCCAATAATCAGCAGATGCTCTTTATTAAAAGGTTTTTCAAGTAAATCGTCGCTGGTCAGCACACAGTTTTCTTCTGCTCCTGAAATAGGAATTCTGCCAGGAAGGGAGCCTGTAGCAATAAGCACTCTTTCCCCTTGATAAGTTTCTCCATTAACGGTGACTTGATTTTTACCAGTAATTTGCCCTTTACCAAAAATTAAATCAATTTTATTTTGCTTAATTAACCCTTCTACCCCTTTACGAAGGCTTTGAACAACTTCATTTTTTCTTTCATATATTTTGTTTAAATCGTAGCTTTTTTCCCTTATTTTAAGACCAATGGCTTCAAAATCTTCCATGGCTTTAAAGGTTTGGGCGCTATATAAAAGGGTTTTGGTAGGAATACAACCTTGGTTTAAACAGGTTCCTCCTACATGTTTTTCTTCAATAAGTAGTACTTTTTCCTCTAACTGGGCAGCTCTAATAGCTCCTTCATAGCCTCCCGGCCCTGCCCCTATAATAATCCATTGATAGGTCATTTTAACTCCCCCTTATAAAAGCTTTCGTTTTTAAATAGAGATAAAGTATCTTCATAAATTTGATTATTTTCATCTTTAATAGGGCTAAGGGCTTTTTCAATAGCAGCTTTTGTAAGGGCGGTTCCTTTTAAGTATAGAGGTATTTTTCTGATTAATTCTTCCTCCATCCCATCGGAATAGACCTTTGCAGCCACAATTTTTTCTTTTTCGGCAATCACTTCCAGCTGCAAATCTCCCCAAGCAAATCGATGATGATTTTGCCAAGTAAAGGGAAAAGGTTCTTCAAAAAGCCATTTTTTCGAAGCAAACTGCTCTTTTTTGTCTTGAAGGGTTCTGCTTTGTCTATCTGCTTTCTTCACCTGTATTTCACTTTTATAAACCTTTTCAAAGGCCCTTACCATAGCTTTCGATAAAGTTTCAATGGTAATTTGCCTACTTAGCGCCTGTAAATTTACCACCCTGCTTTTAACAGAGCTTACTCCTTTAGATTGAATTTTTTGATTGTCTACAATTAAATACTTGCCCATGGCTCCGGTGTCTACATTTACAAGTAAAGTGCCATGATGGTAAGCCTTTCCTTTACTTTGGTAAAATGCATTACCTGAAAACTTTTTATTCTCAACGGTAATGTCATTTCGGCCACTTTGTTTGGCTTCAAGACCAAAACTTTTTACAGCTTCCACAATCACTTCTGTTTGCTTGGTTAAATTATAGTTTCCTTTTGCCATGATAAAAGTAAAGTTCAAGTTGCCCAAATCGTGGTATACCGCGCCCCCACCAGAAAGACGGCGGGCCAAGTGACCGCCGTCTTTTTGTAGATTGCTGATATGACACTCTTTATAAGCATTTTGGTTGCGTCCTATGACCACGGTATGAGCATTTTGCCACAGATATAAAATAATTTCTTCTTTTTCTACCTGTGTTAAAAGCTCGTGTTCCAAGGCTAAGTTTTCATAGGGATTGGTACCAAAACCGTAAACTACCGTTGTTTTTTTGATCATATCGTTCCTCACGTTTGTAATATAAAAGATGGTTATTCAAAAGAATATTTTAAAATGGGGTTTCTTGCAGCCTTCACTTCATCAGGGCGCTTGATGGGCGTAGTTAAAGGGGCCTGTTTAAGTTTTTCCGGCTCTTCCTTTGCTATTTCAGCAAGGGCTTTAAAGGCTTCTATGGCTTCGTTTAAGGTTTCAAGGCTTTCCGTTTCTGTAGGTTCAAGCATTAAAGCTTCATCTACAATTAAAGGAAAATACATAGTAGGCGGATGCATACCATAATCCAGTAAGCCCTTGGCAATATCAATGGCTGTAATTCCGTAATCTTTTTTCATATTGGTTAGGGTTAATACAAACTCATGCATGCAAGTGGTATCGTAGGCTACTTGATACGTATTTTTAAGGCCTGCCATTAAATAGTTGGCACTTAATACAGCTTGGGTAGCGGCTTTTGGAATGCCTTCTTTACCAAGGGTTAGTACATAGGTTAAGCACCTTACGGCTACTAAAAAATTGCCATAAAAGCTACGCACCTGGCCAATACTTTTTTCTCCCACTTCTTCTCCTAAAACAGATTTAGGTAAATAAGGTGAAAGAATTTTTTTACAGCCCACGGGCCCTGCACCGGGACCACCACCGCCATGGGGGGTAGATAAGGTTTTATGCACGTTATAGTGAACCACGTCAAAGCCCATATCTCCCGGACGAACAATACCCATAATGGCATTTAAGTTGGCCCCATCGTAGTAAATTAATCCCCCTGCATCGTGAACGGCTTTAGATATTTCTAAAATATCCTCTTCAAAAAGCCCTAAGGTGTTGGGGTTGGTTAGCATAAGTCCTGCAGTGTCTTCCCCAACAGATTGTTTCAGCACCTCAATATCTACACAGCCTTTTTCGTTAGAAGGGATATGAACCACATCGTACCCAACCATACTGGCAGTAGCAGGATTGGTGCCATGGGCAGAATCGGGGATAAGCATTTTAGTTCGTTTAAAATCTTTACGGTCTTCATGGTAAGCTTTAATTAACAAAATACCTGTTAGTTCTCCATGGGCCCCTGCAGCAGGTTGAAAAGTCATGTCATCCATTCCTGCAATTTCACACAGATACTCCTCTGCCAAACGAAGAACTTTTTCGCAGCCCTTTACTGTTTCTTTAGGTTGTAAGGGATGAATATTGGTAAAGTTTTCTAAAGAGGCCATTTTTTCGTTAATTCTGGGGTTGTATTTCATGGTACAAGAACCCAGTGGATAAAACCCGTCGTTTACCCCATGTACCCGTTTGGCAAGCTGGGTGTAATGGCGGCTAATTTCCGTT
>CAZEIB010000263.1:0-2977 GCA_964511785.1 uncultured Oscillospiraceae bacterium | reverse complement strand
CGGATCTAAAAAGCCTACAAAGCCAATTAATACCATGTTGGATTCATCTTCTACTGAAAACACATCAATACCGGGCACTTCATTTTTTTGTGCAACTGCAATCATTCGTAAACCATCGCTGTTATGTTTGTGGTAGGTATCTAGGGCAATTTGCCTATTTTGATCATTTAAAGGAAGGACTTGTCCATCTAATTCAATATGGGAAGAGATAGAAATAATTTCCTCAACGGCACCTTTAGTAATTAATTGCCGTTTTCCATTATCATCTTCTAGCACAACACTCATTCTTCTGCGTTCAAAGTCAAAGGGAATTTCGTCAACACGGTGATAACGTTCTCTTAGAACAGGCAAATTATGTTCTTCTCCACGGTGAATAATGGCAACGTCAATTAAGTTTTTTAAACCGGTTTGAAAATAACTATTTAAGTAGGCATGGCGTAGAATACGCAAATCATCGTTGCCTTGAATATTCATATATTTTTCTAAAACAATTTTATCTTCTGTTAAGGTGCCGGTTTTATCAGTACAGAGAATATCCATTTCGCCAAAGGTTTGTATAGCACTTAGAGATTTTACAATAACCTTATGTTTGGACATGGAAACAGCCCCTTTGGCAAGGGTAGAGGTCATAATAACAGGAAGCATTTCCGGGGTAAGCCCTACTGCTACAGAAATAGCAAACAATAATGCTTCAAACCAGTCGCCTTTAGTAATGCCGTTTACTAAAAAAACAACGGGTACCATTACTAGCATTAGGCGCACTAAAAGCTGAGAAACAGAATCAACACCACGTTCAAAGCTGTTTTTAGAACGAACCCCTGATAAGGATTCAGCCATAGAACCAAAATAAGTATGGTTTCCTGTAGATAATACAACCCCTGTAGCAATGCCTGAAACCATATTACTACCCATAAAACCAATGTTTTCATAATCGGTTAAAGCAGTATTTGGATCTTGGGGAAGGGTAGTAAATTTTTCAACTGGATTTGACTCCCCTGTAAGGGCAGCTTGGGCAATAAAGGCATCTTTGGTGGTTAAAAAACGAATATCGGCAGGTACAATGTCTCCAGCACTTAGGCGAACCACATCTCCCGGAACCACATCTTCTAAAAGAATTTCAATAAGCTTTCCATCACGGTAAACGTGGGCTTTGTTAGAAATCATTTTGGTAAGGCTTTCAGCGGCTTTATTGCTTTTACCATCCTGAAAAAAGGCCAGTAAACTGGAAAAAAGAACTAGACCTAGTATAATACCTACGGTTAAAAAATCTTTTTCTTCAACTAAAATTACATCTGTAAATAAATTGATAAGAGCAATAACCAATAATACCAAATTAAAAGGATTTATAATAGAAGAGAGGAGTCTATGAAAGGCAGTCTCCTTTTTTCCGGTAGAAATAATATTTTTACCATATTCCTCTACTCTTTCTTCTGCAGCTTGGCTGGTTAAACCATCGGCAGTAGAGGAAAAATCAACCAAAATAGCATCGCTTTGGGTGAAAGCGTATTTTTTAAGTAAAGATTCACTTTCATGACGATGCTGCACTTTTTGCTGGTTAAGCTTTTGCTTGCGATTGAATTGCTTCATTGGAATCATTCCTTTCTTTAAATAAGATTAGAGATGATTTACCCAAAACAAAACACAAACATAATACTATATTTTATGAAGTTCTTAAAAGGATAAGAGCACCATAAAATACAGACCTAAAGAGGCAGTTTGAATAGGTATGGGAAAATCACTCATATTGCTGAAGTTATTCCTATAACTTCCAGGGTCGGTATCCATGGACTCACTCCTTTACTAATAAATTTTCACAATAATCATAACATTTTACCTAAGGCAGGTCAAATTTTATAGGATAAGATTGACAAGAGAGAGGGAGTTTTATACAATAATAAAAATTTTACAGCAGATATTGAGGGAGATAAAATGGTCGATTATAATAAAAACATTGTAGGAATAATGGCTGCCATAGGGAAAAAATTTGGTATAGATACAGGGTACCAAGCCTTAGAAGAAGTGAAAAATGCCTTAAAGCAGAACCATAAAAATATATTGCTTTTGATTTTAGACGGATTAGGGGCAAAAAATTTAGAGGAACTATTGCCTGAAGAAAGCTTTTTACGCAAACACTTAGTAAAAACAATTGATACAGTATTTCCAAGCACTACTACCTCTGCTACTACTACGTATGAAAGTGGGCTTCCTCCTATCAGTCATGGATGGTTAGGGTGGAGCATGTATATCCCCCAAGAAGAAAAAATTGTGAACTTATTTATTAATACAGATGAACAGGGTAATAAAGCAGCGGTTGACCATATAGGACATAGGTATATGCCTTATAGTAACTTTGCAGAGCAAGTAACTTTTGTAGGTAAAGGAGAGGGAAACATCGTTTCTCCTTTTGGAACAGAGTCTTATAATACTTTAACAAAAATGGAAAGAGGGATTAAAGAGGCATGTAATAAAAAAGGAAAGCAATATATTTATGCTTATTGGCCACAGCCTGATGACTTGATGCATGAGTTTGGAGTTACTCACCCTAAAGTTTTAAGGGAAGTGGAAAAATTAGATAAAAGAATAGAAAAACTATGTAGCCAACTAAAAGATACCCTTGTTATTATTTGTGCAGACCATGGGCTGATAAATGGGGAAAACATTAATATCAAAAGGATTGATAATTTATGGGAGATGCTAGAAAGAGCCCCTTCATTAGAACCAAGGTGCGTAAGTTTTCATCTAAAAGAAGGAAGAGAAGAAGAATTTGAAAAGGTGTTTTTAGAACATTTTAAAGAAGATTTTACCTTATATACTAAGGAGGAAGCATTAGAAAGAGAAATTTTTGGTAGGGGAGAGGCACACCCTCAAATTGAAAAATCCTTGGGACAATTTATTGCAATTGCTATTGGGAAAAAGAGCTTGTTTGACAGTGATAAAAAATGCCGTGATTTTATTGGCATTCATGCAGGGTTTACCG